>CAXTUT010000227.1:0-4007 GCA_964247465.1 uncultured Caulobacteraceae bacterium
CGGCCTGGTCGCCGCCGGGTTGGCGGCCGCAGCGATGCGGCCTGGCGGCGTTTCGGGCGCGGTCGCCAGCAGCGGCGAGGCCTCGATCGGGGGTCCGTTCCACCTGGTGGACGACGCGGGGCGCCCGGTGGACCAGCGCCTGCTCGACGGCAAGTGGAGCGCGGTGTTCTTCGGCTACACCAACTGTCCAGACACCTGCCCCGCCACCCTGCAGGCCCTGAACGCCGCCGGCCAGCAGCTCGGGTTCGCGCGCAAGGGCTTCCAGGTCGTGTTCATCTCGGTGGATCCCGCGCGCGACACGCCCGCGCAGATGAAGCTGTACGCCTCCAGCCAGGGCTATCCGGCGGGCGGTCTGGTCGGGCTGACCGGCGCGCCCGCGCAGGTCAAGACCGTCGCCGACGAGTATCACGCCTTCTACAAGGCCGGCACGGGGCCGAACTACGCCGTGCAGCACAGCGCGGCGGTCTATCTGATGGATCCCAAGGGCCAGTTCGTGAAGCCGCTCAACGAGGCCGATTCTCCTGGCCAGATCGCCAGCGAGATCAAGGCCTCCATGGGCGCCTGACGAGGTTCGGCTTTCGTGCACGCCTGCGCCTGCCCATATACGTCTCCGTTAAGCCGGGTCGGCTAGTCTCGCCCGCAATCAGCAGGAACGGGTGGGCATGCTCTACGGTCTCAGCGAACTCGGCTACAGCGCGGTGCTTCCCATGCGCTGGGCGGCGCGAGCGATGCGCGATTTCTGGCATTCGCCGGGCAATCCCGCCGCCGACACCGAGATGGGCCGCTCGCTCTATGCATCGGCTGATATGTTCGCCAACCTCACCCGCCGCTACGGCAAGCCGCCTTGGCGCATCGACAGCGTAAAGATCAACGACATCGACGTGGCTGTGCGCCAATCGGCCGAGTGGTCCTCGCCCTGGTGCAAGATGGTCCATTTTGAGCGGGACCGCACCGACATGCGCCGGGCCGGGCGCCGGGCGAGCGAACCGGCGATCCTGATCGTGGCGCCCATGTCGGGCCACTACGCCACCCTGCTGCGTGGCACGGTGGAGACCTTCCTGCAGGACCACGAAGTCTACGTCACCGACTGGGTCAACGCGCGCGAGGTGCCGATCCTGGACGGGCGTTTCGACTTCTACGATTACATCGATCATGTGCGCGAAATGCTGCGCGCGCTGGGCCCGCGCGCGCATGTGCTGGCGGTGTGCCAGCCCGGTCCGCCGGTCCTGGCCGCCGCGGCGGTCATGGCGGAGGACGAGGATCCCTGCCGCCCAGCGTCGATGACCTTCATGGGTTCTCCGCTCGACGCGCGGCTGGCGCCGACCGGTCCGACCCTGCTGGCCGAGGCGCGGCCCTTCGCCTGGTTCAAGTCCAACCTGATCTACACCGTGCCGCCGCCTTGGGCAGGCACGATGCGTCGAGTCTATCCAGGCCTTGTGCAGCTGTCCGCCTTCATCAGCATGAACGCCGACCGCCATCGCGACGCACACTTCCAATATTATCGCGACCTGATGAAGGGCGATGGCGACAGCGCGCACAAGCACGTGGACTTCTATGACGAGTACCTGTCGGTCATGGACCTGACCGAGGAGTTCTACCTGCAGACCATCGACATCGTGTTCCAAAGCCACCTGCTGCCGCGCGGCCTGCTGGTCCATCGCGACCGCCCGGTTCGGCTGGATGCGATCAGCGACGTGGCGCTGATGACGGTGGAGGGCGAGAACGACGATATTTCCGGCGTCGGCCAGACCCAGGCGGCGCACGCCCTCTGCTCCAGCCTGCCCGACGATCTGAAGACGCTGTACGTCCAGCCCGACGTCGGCCACTACGGCGTGTTCAACGGTCGCCGCTTTCGCGAGGAAATCTACCCGCGCGTGCGCGAGTTCGTCCTGAAGCACGAGGTGGCGTAGGGTCGACCTACGCAGCTCTTCCCCGCGACCGCGAGGCTCAGGGTTTTGCGGCGACGGCGGAGCCTGTCACGACGCCAAGTCCATCCTGCATCGGCGCAGATTGCAAACCAGATCGCCGCTTTTGCGAGACGAGCGGTCGGTGGCGATCATCCTGGCCTTGTAGAGCGCACAGCCCTTAGACGCCGTAATACCCTCTGTACCAGTCCACAAACCGCGGCGCGCCGTCCTCCAGCATCACCTTCGGTCGATAGCCGCACAGGGCGTTCAGCCGGCTGATGTCGGCGAACGTGACGGGGACGTCGCCGGGCTGCATGGGCAGCAGCGTGGCCTTGGCGGTGCGTCCGAGCGCGGTCTCCAGCGCTCCGACCAGCGCGCCGAGCGCCACGGGCCGATTGTCGCCGACGTTGAAGATGCGCGCCTCGCCTGGCGATGCAGGACTGTCCAGCACGCCCTCGATCCCGTCCACCACGTCGTCGATGAAGGTAAAGTCGCGCATCATCGCGCCGCCGTTGAACAGCCGGATCGGCTCGCCCGCCAGGATGGCGCGGGTGAACAGGAAGAAGGCCATGTCAGGCCGTCCCCAGGGGCCGTAGACGGTGAAGAAGCGCAGGCCCGACTGCGCCAGGCCGAACAGCGAGGCGTAGCTTGCGCTCATCAGCTCGCAGGATCGCTTGGTGGCGGCGTAGAGCGAGGCGGGCGCGTCCACCGGGTCGTCCTCGCGGAAGCCGCGCTCGGCTGAGCGCTCGCCATAGACGGAGGAGGACGAGGCGTAGACTAGATGGCGGATGCCGGGGCTGTGGCGGCAGGCCTCCAGCACGGAGAGATGGCCGGCCACGTTGGCGCGCTCATAGGCGAACGGCGCCTCCAGCGAGTGGCGCACGCCCGCCTGGGCGGCCAGGTGCACGATGCGGTTGGCGTCGCTGGCTTGGACCAGGGCCTGGAACGCCGGCGCGTCGGCCACGTCCATGCGGGCCAGGCTGAAGCCCGCGTAGGCCGCCAGCCGCGCCACGCGGGCCTCCTTCAGCGCCGCGTCGTAGTAGACGTTGAAAACGTCGACGCCGAGCACGGCCTCGCCCCGCGCCAGCAGGCGTTCGCACAGCGCGGCCCCGATGAAGCCCGCCGCCCCTGTCACGATGATCATTACGCCGGTCCTCGACCGTGAGCCCGCCTCTGCCGGCGCGCCTCATAGCAAGCTTTGCGCCCGCGTCGGCAGCCTTTGCGACGGTCGGTCGCCAGGACGCTTTGGGCCAGGACGCCCGCGGTTCAGCCGTCGCCGGCGGCGTTCAGGCGCAAGCGCAGTTCCTTGCCGCTCTTGAAGAAGGGTGCGGCCTTGGCCTTCACCTCCACCGTCTCACCCGTGCGCGGATTGCGCCCGGAGCGGGCCGGGCGGGCCCGGATCGAAAAGGCGCCAAAGCCCCTCAGCTCCACCCGGCCGCCATCCGCCAGAGTCTCGCATACCTGTTCCAGGATGACGCCGACCACGCGCTCCACGTCGCGCTGGGTCAGGTGCGGGTTCTCCTCCGCCAGCTGCGCGATCAGTTCAGACCTTATCATCTGGGGCCCCCGCTCCGAAGTCGAACCATGGTCGAAACCGTCCCGCCGCTCAAGCCGGCGACCGGCCCTGGCGGCGAGAGCGACAAAAAACCCCGCGCGGCGAACCGCGCGGGGCTGATCGTCAGGCTTGGGAACCCTATTCCCCGCGGCCCTGCCGCTCGCGCAGCGCCGCGCCCAGGATGTCTCCGAGCGAGGCGCCGGAGTCCGACGAGCCGAACTGTTCGGTCGCCTCCTTTTCGTCGGCCTGCTGCATCGCCTTGACCGACAGGGACACGCGGCGGGCGCCCTTGTCGATGTTGGTGATCATGGCGTCCATGCGGTCGCCGGCGTTGAAGCGCTCGGGGTTCTGGTCCTGGCGGTCGCGCGACAGGTCCGACTTGCGGATGAAGGCCTGCATGGGCGCATCCTCCTCGCCGAACTTCACTTCCAGGCCGCCCGAGGTGACCTCGGTGACCGTGGCGGTGACGATCTGGCCGCGGCGGAACACGTCGCCGGCGATCGGGTCGCCGGACATCTGCTTGATGCCGAGCGAGATGCGCTCCT
>CAXTUT010000228.1:0-3993 GCA_964247465.1 uncultured Caulobacteraceae bacterium
GGTCAAGACCTTCGGCGGCGGCGCCGACGACTACCTCACCAAGCCCTTCCACAAGGACGAACTGGTGGCGCGCATCCACGCGGTGGTGCGCCGCTCCAAGGGTCACGCCCAGTCGGTCATCGCCACCGGCGACATCCTGGTCAACCTGGACGCCAAGACCGTGGAGGTGAACGGCTCGCGCGTGCACCTCACCGGCAAGGAGTACCAGATGCTGGAGCTCCTCTCCCTGCGCAAGGGCACCACCCTGACCAAGGAGATGTTCCTGAACCATCTCTACGGCGGCATGGACGAGCCGGAACTGAAGATCATCGACGTGTTCATCTGCAAGCTGCGCAAGAAGCTGTCGGCGGCGACCGGGGGCTTCAACCACATCGAGACGGTTTGGGGCCGCGGCTACGTCCTGCGCGACCCGAGCGAGAACAGCGCCGCCTCGGCGGCCTAAGCGTCACCTTGGATGCTCTCCATTTGGGGGAGCTGTCAGCGGAGCTGACTGAGGGGGCTCCAGCTTGACGCCGCGGCGCGGCCCCCTCCACCCGCTTCGCGGGTCCCCCTCCCCCAAAAGGGGAGGATCAAAACGTCGCCATGACCTGCGGCGTCGGCCTCACAGCCCCACCAGCCGCAGGAACTCCTGGCGCGTGCGCGGATCGTCGCGCACCAGCCCCAGCAGCGAGCTGGTGACCAGCGCCGCGCCGGGCGTGTTGACGCCGCGCAGCGTCATGCAGGAGTGGCTGGCCTCCACCACCACGCCCACGCCCTTGGGTTTGAGCACGTCCTGGATGGCCCCGGCGATCTCGGCGGTCATCTTCTCCTGGATCTGCAGCCGGCGGCCGTAGCCGTTCACCACCCGCGCCAGCTTCGAGATGCCCACCACCCGGTCGGTCGGCAGGTAGGCCACGTGCGCCTTGCCGATCACCGGCAGCATGTGGTGCTCGCAGAAGCTGACGAAGCGGATGTCCTTCAGCACCACAAGCTGGTCGTAGCCGCCCACCTCCTCGAAGGTGCGCTCCAGATAGGCGCGCGGGTTGGTCTCGTAGCCGGCGAACAGCTCGCGGTAGGAGCGCGCCACCCGGGCGGGCGTGTCCAGCAGGCCCTCGCGGTCGGGATCGTCGCCGGCCCAGCGCAGCAGGGTCCGCACCGCCGCCTCCGCCTCGGCCTGGCTCGGGCGGCCGTTCTCGTGCGGCGTGCGCGGCGGCACCTGGCCGTTCACGCTGTCGGTGTCCTCGTCGAGCGGCGGTCGCGGCGTCATGGGCGTCCTTCGGGTGGGACGCCGCGCATACGCTCGCGCGGCCCCGCCCGGCAAGCCTTGCCGACCGCCCGGCGGAAACGACCGCCTCGTAAGGCTTTGGTTAACCCTACCCCGCCACCGTCGCGCGGAGCGGTCCGCGTGCGGGACTGCGGGAGCCAGCGTTGCGATGAACGGGACCGAGGTGCTGGACGTGGGCCGCGACGCCATCTGGCTGGTGATCCAGCTGTCGCTGCCGGCGCTGCTGGTGGGGCTGGTGGTGGGCGTGGCCGTGGGCCTGCTGCAGGCGGTGACCCAGATCCAGGAGCAGACGCTCGTCTACGCGCCCAAGATCCTGGCGGTGTTCACCACCCTGCTGATCGCCCTGCCGCTGATGGGCGCGCTGATGAGCGGCTTCATGCGCCAGATCGCCGCGCGCATCGCGGGCATGTGAGTTCAGGGCGTGGAGCACTACGCCCTTCCGGCCCAGGTGTTCGGCGCGGGGCTGGTGTTCGCCCGCGTCGGCGCGCTCGCCTCGCTGCTGCCGGGGGTCGGCGACGCGGCGGTGCCGGCGCGCATCCGGCTGGCCTTCGCCTTGCTGCTGTCGCTGACGCTCTATCCCATCGTGCGCGCCCGCCTGCCGCCGGTCCCCGATACGCTGGGCGCGCTCGCCGGCCACGTGGGGCTGGAGATCGCCATCGGCCTGGGGCTGGGCGCGCTGCTGCGCATGTTCCTGGGCGCCTTGGCCACGGCGGGTGAGATCATCTCGCTGCAGACCACCCTGTCCTTCTCCCAGACCACCAATCCGCTGCAGGCCCAGCCGACGCCGAGCGTGGGCGCCTTCCTGTCGATCCTGGCCATCACGCTGGTGTTCGTCACCGACCTGCACCAGCTGTTCATCGGCGCAGTGGCGCGCTCCTACGAGCTGTTCCCGGCCGGGCGCGCGCCGCCGGTGCGCGACTACGCGGCGCTGGCGGTCAGGACCTTCGCAGAGACCTTCGCGCTCGGCCTTCAGCTCAGCGCGCCGGTGATGGTGTTCGCGCTGGTGTTCAACGTGGCGCTAGGGCTGGTGGCGCGGATCATGCCGCAGTTCCAGGTGTTCTTCGCCGCCACGCCGCTGGCCCTGCTGCTCGGGCTGTCGGTGTTCGCGCTCAGCGTGGGGACGATGGGCCTGGTCTGGGTCGACCGCTTCCGCGCCTTCGTCGAGCGGCTGGCGTGAGGACCGCTCTCCTTCGTCGAGCGGCTGGCGTGAGGACCGCTCTCCTTCGTCGAGCGGCTGGCGTGAGGACCGCTCTCCCTCGTCGAGCGGCTGGCGTGAGCCCTGTCGATGTCTGACGCCCAGGACAAGGACTCCAAGACAGAAGCCCCGTCTGCACGAAGGCTCGCCCAGGCGCGGGAGAAGGGCGACGTCCCCAAGTCGCCCGAGGTCGCCTCCACCCTGACGCTCCTCGCCGCCACCCTGGTGCTGCTGGGCGCCGGCGGCGGGCTGGCGCGGGGCTTGAGCGCCGCCCTGCTGCCCTTCATCGCCCATCCCGACGCCATCGAGCTGTCCGGAGCGGGCGCGGTGGGCGTCATGCACGTCGCCATGACGGCGGCCGTCCCGGCGATGGCGGTGCTGGGCGCCGCCGCGGTCGCGGGCGTGGCGGCCAACATCGTGCAGCACGGGGTGCTGTTCACCCCCGCCAAGCTCGCGCCCAAGTTCGACAAGGTCAATCCGCTCAAGGGTCTGCAGAACCTCGTCGGCGTCGACAACCTGATCAACTTCGCCAAGAGCCTGTTCAAGCTCACCGCCATGGCCCTGGTCACAATGCTGGTGCTGAAGCCGCAGGCGGCCGCGCTGCAGGGGCTGTCGTGGCTCGATCCGACCGCGATCCTGCCGCTTGCGGCGCAGAACCTGCGCACCCTGCTGCTGGGCGGGCTCGCCGTCTTCGCGGTGTGCGCCGCGGTGGACGTCTTCGTCCAGCGCCACCGCTTCAGCCAGCGGCTGCGCATGAGCCGCGAGGACGTGAAGCAGGAAGCCAAGGACACCGAGGGCGACCCCCACCTCAAGGCCAAGCTGAAGCAGCAGCGCATGGCCCGCGCCAAGAAGCGCATGATCCAGAACGTGCCCAAGGCCACCTTGGTGATCATGAACCCCACCCACTTCGCCGTGGCGCTGCGCTATGTGCAGGGCGAGACGGCGGCGCCGGTGTGCGTGGCCAAGGGCGTGGACGCGGTGGCGCTGCGCATCCGCGAGGTGGCCGAGGAGCACCGGATCACGGTGATCGAGGACCCGCCCCTGGCGCGCGCGCTCTATGCGGTGGTGGACGTGGACGAGACGATCCCGCGCGAGCACTACCAGGCGGTGGCCAAGATCGTGGGCTTCGTGCTGGGTGCGTCGAAGCGTCGTGCCCGGCCGCTGCGCGCCGCTTTGGGCGGCGCGCCCCGATGAGGCTAGGATGAACGTGGCCCTTACGCGCCGGGACCGCGCAAGCCCCGCTGGGCGCACCTTGGAAGGCGGACAGGCCATGACCACCCCGTCCCTCGAAGCCGCGCGCTCAGCGCCTCGGCGCCGGATTGATCCCCTGTCGCTCGCCGCGCTGGCGTTCTTCGTGGTGGCCATCCTGGCGGCCGCGTATCCGGCCTTCCACGCCGGGCCGACGACCGGGCCCGCGGTGCTGCTGCTGCTGGGTCTGGCCGGGGTGGCGTTCGCGGGCATCTACGCCTTCGCCAGCAGCGAGCCGCGCGGCGCGCTCGGCGCGGACGAAGGCCTGCACGCCCTGGTGGACGCC
>CAXTUT010000229.1:0-3959 GCA_964247465.1 uncultured Caulobacteraceae bacterium
ACCGGCGCCTACGCCGCCGTGGCGCTCGATCCGCCCCGCGCGGCGCTCTACGCCCGCTGCGACGCGCGGCTTGAAGCCATCGCCATGGGCGGCGGGATGGAAGAGGCCGGGCGGATGGCGGCGCGGCGGCTCGCTCCCGAGCTGCCCGTGATGAAAGCGCTCGGCGTGCGCGAGTTCATCGACGCCGTAGAAGGCCGGCGCGCCCTGGCCGACGCGGTGAGCGCCGCGCAGCTGCAGACCCGGCGCTACGCCAAGCGCCAGGCCACCTGGTTTCGCAACCAGACGCCGCAATGGCCAAGGATCGAGGCGGTCGAGCCTGAGGCGCAATGGGCGCAGCTGCGGGCTCTCATCGATCGTTGAGATGTGCGCGCTTGACGGATGCGGCGGCGCGGGCTTCGTGCGCCGATGCGCCGCCTGAAGACCCTCTACCTGGCCGGGCCGGATGCGTCCTATCCCGATGCGGCCGAGCTGATCGTGCGCAAGCGCGCGCTCTGCGCCGACAGCGGCCTGTCCAGCCGCATCGCCGCAGACGACGTGGACGCAAACGCGCCCGCCGGGGAGCTGAGGGCGCGCGCCATCTACGCCGGCGGCCTGGCCAACTTGCGGGCATGCGATGCGCTGATCGCCAATCTGACGCCCTGGCGCGGGCCGGGGTGCGATCCGGCCACCGCCTTCGAGGTCGGCTTCGCCAGCGCGCTCGGCAAGCCGGTGCTGGCCTACATGAACCTCGATGACGAGGCGGACGCCGACTACCGCAGCCGGGTGGAGGCCTGGGTCGGCGCGAGCCCGGACGCGCAAGGCGTATGGCGCGACGCCAACGACTGCGCGGTGGAGGACCTGGACCTGCCGGAAAACGCCATGCTCTGGGCGGAGGCGCGGCGACTGTTCGTGATCGTCACGCCCGATCCGTTGAACGACCTGACCGGGCTGGAGCTCTGCCTGGAGGCGCTGAAGGACTGGGAGGATTGACGCCGACTTCACTGCCGGTGCCTTGATCCGGTCCTGTTGGGTGCGGGGGGACCCGCGCCGCGGGCGGGGGGCTGCGCCGCCGGTTTCGGACTGGAGCCCCCTCAGTCCGCTTTGCGGACAGCTCCCCAGAGGGGAGCATCTGTAGAAGCCAGGTCGGTGGCCAGCTCTACGTTAGTTGCCGCTAGCCACCCCTCTCCTGCCGTACGTGCGGCGGGGCGTCCAGCGCCATAGCCTCGGCGATCAGCGTCTCAGCCGACTCCTCCATCAGCGCGTCGGCGGCGCCGGAGACGGTCTCGCGGCCGATCTCCAGAAGGACGGGCACGGCGAAGGGCGAGACCCGCGGGAGCGCCCGCGCGACGATCCGTCCGCGGATGCGCTCCAGCAGCCGCCCGACCCGCGCCACGTCGAGCAGCCCCGTCGCCGCGTCGGCGCGCGCGCAGGCAAGCAGCAGGTGGTCAGGCTGGTGGCGGCGCAGCGCGTCGTAGATCAGGTCGGTGGAGAAGGTGACCTGCCGGCCGCTCTTCTCCTTGCCCGGCAGCCGCCGTTCGATCAGGCCCGACAGCACCGCGCAGTGACGGAAGGTGCGCTTCATCATGAAGCTTTCGTCCAGCCAGCTCTCCAGGTCGTCGCCCAGCATGTCCTGCTGGAACAGGGCGTCGAGGTCGAGGTCGTCCATCGGCTTCATGGCCCAGATCGCCAGGGCGTAATCGTTGGCGACGAAGCCCAGCGGCCTCTTGCCCAGCCGCTCCAACCGGCGGGTAAGGAGCTGCGCCAAGGTGCCATGGCTGATGCGCCCATCGAAGGGATAGCAGACCAGATAGCACCGCCTGCCCCGCTGGAAGGTCTCCAGCAGCATCTCGTCGACAGCCGGGATGTGAGAGCGGGCGTCCTGCACCTGCAGCCACTCCTGCACGTCGGCGGGAAGCACATGCCAATGGCCGCGCTCGGCGATCATGCGCCGCACGCGCGCGGCCAGGTAGGTCGAGAGCGCGAACTTGGAGCCGGCCCAGCTCGGCACCTTGGGCTCGGTGTCGGGGGGCGCGGGCGTGACCAGGGCGTCCAGTCCGGTGATGCCCTCGAAGCGCCACACCGTGCCGCCGAACAGGAAGGTGTCGCCAGGCGCCAGCTGCTCCAGATAGCTCTCCTCCATCTCGCCGACCTTGCGGCCGCCCACCTTCTTGTTGGCGCGCACGGAGGCGACGCGGATCGACAGCATGGGCGTATCCACGATCGCGCCCACGTTCATCCGATGGCGCTGGGCGGTCAGGCCATCGCGCACCTTGTAGAGGCCGTCGCCGGTCTTCACGATCCGGCGGAAGCGGTCGTAGCTGCGCAGCGCGTAGCCGCCTGTGGCGACGAAATCGACCACCTGCTCGTAATCCTCCCAGCTCATCGCGGCGTAAGGCGCTGAGGTGCGCAGCTCGTCGTAGAGCTGGACGAGGTCGAAGGGCTCCGCGCACGCCAGACCCATCACATGCTGGGCCAAGATGTCGCGCGCGCCAATGCGCTCCGGGTCGCCGTCCAGGTCGTTGGCGGCCACGGCCTCGCGCGCGGCCTGGCATTCCAGCATCTCGAAGCGATGCGCGGGCACCAGAAGCGCGCGCGAGGACTCGTCCAGCCGATGGTTCGCCCGTCCGATCCGCTGGATCAGCCGCGCGCTGCCCTTGGGCGCCGCGAGCTGGATGACGAGGTCCACCGCGCCCCAGTCGATGCCGAGGTCAAGGGTGGAGGTGCACACCACCGCGCGCAGCTCGCCCCGGCCCATGGCGGCTTCGACCTTGCGCCGCTGCTCAACGGCCAGGCTGCCGTGGTGCAGCGCGATGGGCAGGTTGTCGTCGTTGATCTCCCACAGCATCTGGAAGCTGAGCTCGGCCTGGAAGCGGGTATTGACGAACACCAGCGCGGTCTTCGCCCCGCGGATCGCCTCCAGCACGTCGGGGATCGCGTGCCTGGCCGTCCAGCCGCTCCACGGCGCCGGCTTGTCGGTGATCAGCATGTCGACCACCGGCGGCGCGCCGGCGGCGCCCAGCACCAGGTCGGCCATGGCGGCGGTAGGGGAGCCCCCCTCACCAGGCTGCGCCCGGTCCCCTCCCCCCGATGAAGGGAGATCAAGCATCATTGCGTCTCGATCTTCCCCCCTCGGGGGAATTGGCCGCGAAGCGGACGAAGGGGGCGACGCCGCACCGCCCTGCGCCACGAGCCAACGCCGCAGCATGTCCGGGTCGTTCACCGTGGCCGACAGGCCCACGCGCCGCAGCCTCGGCGAGAACCGCTGCAGCCGCGCGAGCGCCAAGTTCAGCAGGTCGCCGCGCTTGCTGCCGTGCACGGCGTGGATCTCGTCCAGGATCACCACCGAGAGGTCCTGGAAGTACGCCCGCGACCCAGGCCAGGCGCAGAACAGCGCCAGCTGCTCGGGCGTGGTCATCAGGATGTCGGGCGGGTGCTCGCGCTGGCGCTGGCGCTTGGCGAGGCTGGTGTCGCCGGTGCGGGCCTCCACCGTGATCGGCAGCCGCATCTGGGCGATCGGCTCCTCCAGATTGCGGTGCACGTCCACCGCAAGCGCCTTAAGAGGCGAGATGTAGAGGGTGTGTACGCCGCGAGGCTCGGCCGAAGGCCCGCGCGCGGCCAGTTCGATCAGGCTCGGCAGGAAGCCGGCCAGCGTCTTGCCGCCGCCCGTGGGCGCGATCAGCAGGGCGTCACGCCCGGCCTGAGCCTTGGCGATCATCTCCAGCTGGTGCGGCCGTATGCACCAGCCTCGGCCGGCGAACCAGTCCTGGAACGGCGTCGGCAGGAGGTCCTCCGCGGACCAGGGGGCCTGGAGCCCAGCGGGCGCTAGGGCGTCCATCTGTCCCATATAGCACGTTCGCGTTCCGTTTCAGCCCGGCCGCGCCTAGATGTCGGGCGATGACAGGCCTCCCTCCAGCGCTGGTGGTCCAGCCGGGCGCACGGGCGGGCGTGGCGGACGACACCGGTGCGCGGCCGCTGCAGCC
>CAXTUT010000230.1:0-3953 GCA_964247465.1 uncultured Caulobacteraceae bacterium
GCGTCCGGCTGCGGTGCGGGAGCCGCGGCGAGAGCGTCCAGCAGCCGTGCGGCGTAGTCGGCCCAGCTCTGGAACCGCCGCGCGGCGATCTCGGCGCGCAGACCGGCCAGCAGCGAAGGCGCTTCGCAGAGGCGTACGACGGCGTCCTGCACCGCCGCGGCGTCGCGCACGTCCAGGGTCAGGCAGCCGCCGCCTGCGGCCACTTCGGCCATGGAGCCAAAGTCGGCGCACAGGCATGGCGCGCCCAGCGCCAGGCTCTCGCTGATCGGCAGGCCATAGCCTTCGTCTTCGGAGACGAAGGCGGTGAAATCCGCCTCGAGGAAGGTGCGCTCCACCGCCGCGTCGTCGACGTAGTCCAGATACTGGATCCAGCGGTGGCGGGCCAGAAGGGCGTTGAACCCCTCGGCCACGTCGGGGTGGAGAGAGCCGATCAGGACCACGTCGCGGCGGGCGACCTCCGGGCTTCGAGCGCGGGCGCCCAGCATGGCGTGTAGAAACTCGACCTGGCGCTTGCGCGGCTCCACGGTGCCCACCAGGGCGATGGTGGGCCGGGTAGGCGACGCGGCGAGCCGGGCCCCGGAACGGCGCGGCGCGAAGCCGCCGTCCGGCAGCAGGACGGGAACGATGCTCGGCGTGGGCGCCACGCCCCGCTCGCGCCAAAGCGCGGCGAGATCCGCGCCGCTGTGGGCGGAGATCGGCAGGATGAGGTCGCAGCGGACCAGTTCGGCGACATAGGCCTCGTTGGCCGGCGCGTGCACGGCGTAGGCCGCGTTGCGGATCGGGATCAGGTCGTAGAACACCGCCGCCGTGCGCAGCCCCATCTCGCGACAGGCGGTGATGACCCGCGCCAGGATTTCCGGCCCGTTCGCCTCGTTGGAGGCCACCTCCGGGACGAGCAGCCAGGCCTCGTGCGGCCGCTCCACCTGCTCGCGGAAGGGTCGGCCGACCCTGCGGGCGTCGCGGCGGACCGTGACGCCGGGCGGCCAGTCGCCCGCGCCGAACAACTGGTCGAGCTCCACGGCGTCGACGAACCGCAGCCGACCCTCCACCGCGTCGTAGCGAACCAGCTCCAGCGACGCCGCGCCGGCCAGCGCGCGCGCCGTCTCCAGGGCGACCCGGTGGATGCCGGAGCGGCGTCGCTGGCCGATGGTGGACCCGAGCAGCATCAGCACGCGGGGGCGGACGGAAGGAGAGGGCAAGCGTGCGGGACCGGGCGAGAGGGACACGTCGGCGCGTCTTAGCGAGCATTGTCCCGTCGCGGAAGCCGCGTGGTCGCGCCGGTCTCCATCGAGCAGATGCTCGAATTAGGATCGCCATCACGACAGACGATCTTGGCTGCATCGGTTCCAGGCGCCGCGCAGACGTGGTTTCATGCCGCTCAGGTTGGTCGGCGGCCAGGGAGCCATCATGGATCGCAGGACGGTGTTGGGGGCGAGCGTGGTGGCGGCGCTTAGCGTCGTCGCGCCGGTTGGCTGGCGTGGCGCTGCGGCGGTCGCGCAGCCTTGGCTGACCCTGCCCCGGCCGACGCCTTTGCCCACGGCTTCCAGCACGGGCTACGTCTCGCACGAGGGCGCGCGCCTCTACTATGCGAGCTACGGTCAGGGCGTGCCGGTCATCCTGCTGCATGGCGGCTTGGCGAACGGCGACTATTGGGGCGACCAAGTCCCGGCTCTCGTTCGCGCCGGATACCGGGCGATCCTGATCGACAGCCGCGGGCACGGCCGCAGCACCCGCGACGGCCGGCCCTACACCTATGAGCTGATGGCGTCAGACGTCGTCGCGGTCATGGACCGGCTGGGCGTGCGCCGGGCCGCGGTGGTCGGATGGAGCGACGGGGCGATCATCGGGCTGGTCATGGCGCTGAAGGAGCCGCAGCGCGTCTCAAAGGTGTTCGCCTTCGCCGCCAACATGGACCCGAGCGGCGTGCGCCCGGACTCCGACGCGCAGCCGGTATTCGCCCGCTTTGAGCGCGTTCAGGCCGCGCAGGACTACGCGGCCCTGTCGCCTACGCCCAAGGCCTTCCCGGCGTTTTCGGCGGCGATCAACCGCATGTGGAACACCGAACCCCACTATACCGCCGCCGACATCGCCGGCATCCATACACCGGTCGCCATCGTCGACGGCGACCATGACGAGGCGATCAAGCGGTCCCACACCGACTATCTGGCGCGCGCCATTCCCGGCGCCCGGCTCATCATCCTACCCGGCGCCAGCCATTTCGCCATGTTGCAGACGCCTGCAGCGTTCAACGCCGCGATGCTGGGCTTCCTGAAGACGCCGTCCTGAAGACTGAGGCGGTCATAGGCCGCTGTACCAATTGAAGCCCTTGTCCTCCCAGTATCCGCCCGGATAGGTGTTGGTCACTTCGATAGACGTGATCCACTTGGGGTTCTTGAAGCCGAGCTTGGTCGAGGTGCGCAGCCTGAGCGGATAGCCGTACGGGTCGGTGATGGTGTCGCGGGCGTAGTCGGTGGCCAGCAGCGTCTGAGGGTGCAGAGCCGTGGCCATGTCGATGCTGCTCGGATAATTGTCGGCGGTGTTGAAGGCCACGTACTTGGCCTTCAGGTCGGCCCCAATCCGCCGCAGGAAGTCGCCGAGGGGAACGCCGGACCATTCGCCGATGTAGTCCCATCCCTCCACGCAGACGTGGCGGATGACCATGTCGCGCTGGGGCAGGGCCGCGATCTGGCGGATCGTCCAGGGGCGCTTGTCCGCGACCAAGCCGCCGAGTTCGAGCTTCCACGTGGCGCCGTCGACCGGCTGCAGCTGGGTGATGTCGAAATAGGCGTTGAAGCGCGCCGGCTTCAGCACCTGGGACGCCGGATAGGTCGGTGCGAGCCTGTTCGGGTCGAACAGCAGAGCCTGCATCTTGTCGTTGAACGAGGAGACGGACAGGAGCGCGGCGTGGATCTCCTTGTTGTCTTCGGGATGGCAGCCGGTGAGCAGGGTCAGGAGCCCAAGCGACAGACCGCCGCGAAGCATCAGCCGGCGTTCGACCGCACGCACGAGGGGCCGATGATTATCGAGGATGGCGGCGTCGGGTGGGGTGTCTGGGCGGTGCAGCGACTTCATGGCTCTTCCACCCGCGCGCCGCCCGCCACCATGGACCACAGCGTCTGCGGTATCAGCAGCGCGAGGATTACGTGAACGACCAGGAAGCCGACGATGACCGACATGCCGAGGAAGTGGACGAGGCGCGCGCCCTGGAAGCCGCCGAACAGCGCCGTCAGCCAGGAGAACTGCACCGGCTTCCAGATCGCCACGCCGGTGACGACCTGCATCACGCCGGCCGTCATGACCACGATGTAGAGCAGTTTCTGGACGGCGTTGTAGTGGGTCAGATCCTCATGGGAGAGGCGCAGCCGCAGCGTCTCGCCAATGGTCTTCAGCAGGTCCGGCAGCCGGATCGGCAGAAGCCTGCGCCGGAAACGGCCGGTGACGAAGCCGTAGACGAGATAGAACAGCCCGTTGACGCCAAGCAGCCACATCCCCGCGAAATGCCAGAGCAGGCTGTTCGCCGCCCAGCTGCCTAGCCTGGCCCACATGGGGAAATACAGCCATCCGAATATGGCGTCGTCGTCATAGACGCCCCACCCTGAGGTGACCATGACGATGATCGCTATGGCGTTGAGCCAATGCATGATCCTCACCGGCGCGGGGTGAAGATGATGCGGCTTCGCCGTCGTCTTTCGATTGGGATGAGAGATCGCGGTCAAGCAGGGTTCCTGTGGGGCGTGTGTCTTAGGATCTGCTGGGGTAAGTCAGTGTCGGCCACGTCGCCCCTGCGTCATAGGAGTTCGGTGGGGAGCGGCTTTCGGCTACCATGCGCCCACCAATTAATCAGAACGGCGCGACCGCGCGTCGGCCTTCGGGTTGGCGCAATCCCCACCTCAAAAATAGTTAAATCTGCCGCGGTTTCCTTGACGCTCCAAGGTGTGTACGCACAGCCTCGA
>CAXTUT010000231.1:0-3953 GCA_964247465.1 uncultured Caulobacteraceae bacterium
CGGCGCGCACCGCGGCCGACGGGTCCGTGGCCCCCGCGGCGGCGGCCGCCTCCGGCGACGCCCAGTTCCACGCGTTCGACGGCCGGCTGCAGCAGGTCCAAGCCGAGGTGCTGAGCGCGAACCTGGCGCGTGGCCTGATCTCGCTGATGACCAAGACCCGGGGCGATGTAGGGCTGCGCTGCGCGGTCGGGCGTTTTCGCGTTCTGAACGGCCAGGCGCGGGCGACGGAGCTTCGTCTGTCCACCGACGTCGGCGGCGCGGTGGGCTACGGCGGCCTGGACCTGAAGGCTCAGACCCTCGACATAACGCTGCGGCCGGACGGCGCGGCCTCCGGTCCCACATCCGTCCGCATCGATGGGCCGATCGCCCATCCCAAGGCGACGCTGGCGCTCGACGATCCCCGCACGGTTCTGCGCAAGGCGCTGGGCGGGCTGGTGCACGCCGCAGCGCCCTCCGTCGCGCCGGGTTCCGGCTGCGGCTGACGTTCCCGGCCGCCGCGGGTGGACGGCGCCGGCCGGGGCTTATAAGCCGGCCATGATCGCATTCGCACGCGGGGAGGGACGTTCGCTTGGACCGCGCCGCCGAAGCCGGAGTGCTGGTGATCACGGGCGGTTCGTCAGGGATCGGGCGAGCGGTTGCGACCCTGTTCGCCGCCCGCGGCTGGCGCGTGGGCCTGATCGCACGCGGAGCGGAGGCGCTGGCGGCGACGTGCGAGGAGATCGTGGCGGCGGGCGGCCGCGCCATCGCCGCCCAGGCCGACGTCACCGACACCTCAGCGCTCGCCGCCGCCGCCGGAGCGCTCGCGGATGCGCTCGGCCCCATCGACCTGTGGATCAACTGCGCAGGCAACGGCGTGTACGGTCGTTTCGACGACGTGACGGAGCGCGAGTTCCAGCGCGTGACCGACGTCACCTATCACGGTACGGTCAACGGCGCGCGCGTGGCGCTGGCCCACATGCGGCCGAAAGGGCGCGGAACCATCCTCAACGTCTGCTCGGCCATCGCCTTCTACGGCACGCCCATGCTGTCGTCCTACGCCGGCGCGAAGGCGGCGGTGCGCGGCTTCGCCCAGGCGGTCGTCGCCGAGCTGAGGCTGGAGCGCTCGGCGATCCGGGTCTGCACGGTCTTCCCGCCGGCGGCCAACACGCCCTTCTTCAGCCACGCGGTCAGCCACATGGGCTGGCCGGCTCGGCCCGCATGGCCGGTCTACCAGCCCGAAGTGGTGGCGCGCGGCGTCTGGCAGGCGGTGCGCAGCCGCCGTTCGGAGATGACCATCAGCGGCACCGCGTCGGCCTTCGCGCTGGCCACCCGATGCTCGCCCACCCTGATCGCCTGGTGCATGTCCCAGCTCGGCATCGAAAAGCAGAGCTCGCGAGCACCGGAGCTCTCGCGCATGCTCGAGCCGACGTTGTTCGAGCCGTCCAGGCGCGTGTTCGGCGTGCGCGGCGCCTTCAGCGACGGCGCGCGCACCGCCAGCCTCCAGCTCTGGCTGGACCGTCGGCGCACGTGGCTGGCGCGTCTGCTCACGCCGGCCAGGGCGCAAGCCACGGGCCGGCCAGCCGCTGCGTCTCCAGCCAGACCGCTTGCACCTGCGCCCGGTCCAGCGCTTGGCGATTTGGACGGACAGCCCGGCGCTTCTTGACGTAGGCGCCGCTCACCTCGGCGAACTCGGGCGAGAGCGCCACGTGCAGCGGCGCCTCCGCGCCCTGCGCCTCGCTCAACGCCGCCAGCGCGATCAGCCGCCAGGCCGCGCCGATCACCCCGCCCGTCCGCACCAGCCCGGTCGCCACCAGCCCCGGATGCACCACGTTGAGCATGACGCCGGAGCCGCGAAGATGGTCGGCCAGGGCGACGCTCGCCATCAGCAGCGCAAGCTTGGACTGGCCGTACGCCGCCACCATGCTCCATCTCGCTCCGAGCACCAGCCGGCCCGGGTCCAGGTGCGCCCCGTCCGAGCTTGAGGAGCCGACGTTGACGATCCGCGAGGGCGCGCCGGCGGTGAGCGCGGGCAGCAGGGCGCGCGTGAGCACGAAGGGCGCGAGCAGGTTAACCGCCAGCACGCGGTCGAAGCCTTCGTCGGTCGTCACCGGCTTGGCCTCGAACACGCCGGCGTTGTTGACCAGCAGCGTGATCTGCGGGTGGCGCGCGGCGACGCGTTCACCGAGCGCTTGCACGGCGGCCAGGCAGGACAGGTCGGCGATCTCAGTCTCGAGGGCGGCTGCGGGTTCCTGCTCCGCTATCCAGGCCAGCGCCGCCTGGGTGCGCGCTCGGTCTCGACCGACAAGCACCACGCGGCGCCCGGCGCGGGCGAGGCCCAGCGCGATGTGGCGGCCGATGCCGCCGCTGGCGCCGGTAACGACGGCGACGGGGGTAGCCAGGGGACGGGCGGCGGCTTGGGTCATGGCGTGTGCGTCTGCCCGCTCGCGCCGGTCCGGTCCAGCCGCCATCGCTGATCCTGCAGCGTGGAGCGGAAACGCCGCTGGTCGCGTTTGCGGTCGAGACGGCGGCGGAGTGCGCGATGATCGGCGTAGTGGCGACCATTCAGGTGAAACAGGGCCAGGAGGCCGAGTTCGAGCAGGTCTTCAAGGAGATGACCGCCCAGGTGAAGGCTCACGAGCCCGGCAATCTTATGTACCAGCTCACCCGAAGCCGCGCCGACCCGCTCACCTACAAGGTGCTGGAGATGTATGCGGACGACGACGCGCTGAAGGCGCACTCCAGCAGCGACCATTACAAGGCCGGCGGCCGCAAGCTGCGCGACCTCGTCGCCGCGCCACCGGCGGTGGAGGTGCTCGACGCGGCGCTCTGAGCCCCGCGCCACTCTGGAGCGCAGCGCCACGAGGGGACTTCCCACCGCCGTGGCGGATGTTAACGTCACGCTCGGGGAATGGGGAGAGCGACGATGAGCATGGCTGTAGAGACGACGCAGGCGGGACGGCTGAGCCTTTCGCGTGTGGCGGAGCGGACCTTCGGCCTGGTCGGAGCGGAGTTCGCCCAGGACTATCTGGCGACGGTCGGGATCATGCTGATTCCGACCGCGCTCAGCGCCTGGCGGTTGCAGACCCTGGCGCATTCCGGCCTGACCGGACGGATGGCGATGGCCCGGATGATCGGGCCGGGATTTTGGCTTGGCGGTCTGGTGAGCCTGGTCTGCGTCGTGCTGGTCTACGCCAGCCTGTCGTGGGGCGCGGCGGAACGGCTGCAAGGTCGTACGGTGAGCCTGGGCGACAAGCTGTCGGCCGGCCTGCGCGCCACGCCGGTCCTGATCGGCATCGGCGTGCTGGCCTATTTCGCCATCGTCTTCGCCAGCCTGCTGCTGCTCGTACCCGGGCTGTTCCTGGCGGTGTGCTGGTCGCTCGTGGCGCCGGTGGTGGCGGTCGAGCAGCGCGGCGTGTTCGCCGGCTTCGGCCGCAGCTTCGAGCTTACCCGCGGCAACCGGTGGACCATTTTCCTTATCCTGCTGGTCTACGCCGTCGGTAGCGGCGTGCTCGCCCTGGCGGTCGCCGTCCTGGTCCGGCTCGTCTTCGGCGCTTCAAGCAACATCTTTATGGCGCAAGTCAGCAATGCTCCGGCGTTCTGGGCAGGCCTGGTCGTCAACCTGCTGCTCGGAGGCGTGTTGCGAATGGTGGGCGCCGTGGGCGTGGGCGTGATCTACAGCGAATTGCGCGGCGTGGGCGGCGGGTTCGACACGCGGCGGCTGTCGGACGTGTTCGCCTGACGCCCATCGCCGAGCGGCCGGCCGGCGCAGGATAGCCTTCAGGCTGCGTCGTGCTTGTCGCGACGGCGGCGTCCCTGCAGCAGGCCGGCCTCCAGACGGCCGCGCAGCGCCACGTAGTAGGCGTCCAGGAACGCGCGGTCGGTCTCGTCGCGCCCCATCGGCCCGGCGATGCGGGCGCGGATGCGGTCGGCGACGATGCGCAGGGCCCGCCGGTCGCCGCTGCGCAGCACCGTCT
>CAXTUT010000232.1:0-3930 GCA_964247465.1 uncultured Caulobacteraceae bacterium
TCCTTGCCGTCCGCGGCCATCCCCGGGCTCAGGGCCGGGACGACGCCGCGCGACAGCAAGCTCGCCAGCCCGACGCCGAAGATGGAGGTCAGGATCACCACGGGAAGTCCCCAGAGCACCAGCCGCCCGAGCTCCACGTGCAGCAGGGCGGCTGCGGCCACCGCGCCCGGGTGGGGCGGGAGCATGGCGTGCACCACGAGCAGCACGATGCACATGGGCAGCGCGAGCGCCGGCAACGGCTTGCCCGACTCGCGCGATACGCCCTGGGCCAGCGGCATCAGCATGACCACGCCGACCTCGAAGAAGACCGGCACGCCGACCAGGAACCCCGTCATGGCCAGCCCGATGGCGGCGCGCGCCTTGCCGAACCGCTCGACCAGCACGCTCGCGAGCCGGTCGGCGCCGCCGGACGCCTCCACCATGCGCCCGATCATGGCGCCGAGCGCCACGATCAGGGCCACGTGGCCGAGCGTGTCGCCCACCCCGTGCTCGATCAGGTCCGGCAGCTTGGCCGCCGGCACGCCCCCCACCAGCCCGACACCCACGCTGACGATGAGCAGCGCCAGGAAGGGCTGCATGCGCAGGCGCAGGATCAGGCCTAGCAGCGCAGCCACGCTCAAAGCGCCGATCAGCAGGGAGGTCTGGGAGGCGGAGAGGTGCACCGCCGCTCCTTACCCCAGGATTCGTGACGCCGCCTTCCTTTCGTCACATAGGGCATGGCGCGGCGGGCCTTTCGCCCTGGCCGCGGACTGCGGGCTTCGAGACAGGCCCTCCACAAGGGCCTTCCTCAGCATGAAGAGCCATCGAAGGACGCACGCGGCCAGACGCCAGCCCGCTGGCGTCGGACTACCGGTCCGTGTAGCCGCCGATCACCGGCAGCACTTCGCCGGTGATGAAGCTCGACATCTGGGGCGAGGCCAGGAAGACGTAGGCGGGGGCGATCTCCTCCGGCTGGCCGGGCCGCTTCATGCGCGTGTTGGCGCCGAAGCTCTCCAGCTCCTCGGGGTTGTCGGTGGGGTTCAGCGGCGTCCAGACCGGCCCCGGAGCGACCGCGTTTACCCGGATGTGGCGCGCGGCCAGAAGTCCCGACAGCGCGCGGGTCAGGCTGTGGATGCCGCCCTTGGTCATGGAGTAGTCCACGACTGTAGAGTTGCCCATGAAGGCGGTCACCGATCCGGAGTTCACGATGGCCGATCCCGGCTTCATGTGCGGCAGGCTGGCCTGGATCATGTGGAAATAGCCGTAGAGATTGGTCTTCACCGTCAGGTCGAAGTGCTCTTCGGTCAGGTCCTCGAAGCGGCTGACGTGCAGCTGGAAGGCGGCGTTGTTGACCAGCACATCCACTCCGCCGAGCTCCGCTACGACGCGCTCCACCGCCGCGAAGCAGTCCTGGCGGTGGGAGACGTCGCCGGCCACGGTGATCGCGCGCCGGCCTTCCGTCTCCACGGCGGCCTTGACCACCTCGGCGTCCTCCTCCTCGCCGGGCAGGTGCAGGATGGCGACGTCTGCGCCCTCGCGGGCGAACAGCACGCAGACGGAGCGCCCGATGCCGCTGTCGCCGCCGGTGACGATGGCGATCTTGCCCTCCAGCTTGCCCGAGCCCTTGTAGTAGGGGGCATCGTACATCGGCGCGAGCGCTTGGCCGCTCTCAAGTCCTTCCTTGTCGGCCGCCTGTTTGGGGAAGGGCGGCGCGGGGTAGGGCCGCGCGCCGGCCTGCATGGCCCCTTGCATCTGTTCGCGCGGGCGCAGCCGGTCCGCCTCGCGCACCTGTTCGCGGACGGCGCGGGGATCGGCTTGCGGGATGGGATCGCTCATGGCGTGGACCTTGGGCTGCGGTTGCGCCCGTCCAACCCGCCGTGGGCCCCTGCGTTCCGACTGGCGCCAGCCCTGCGACAGGACGACCGTCATCGCCGCGCGCATCCGCCTGCCGACTGGCAGGCTTGACACGTCCGGTCGGCGGTCCCGCGCTCCGATAGCCTGTCGCGGTCGGGGAGCGTACGGGATCCCATATGGGTCCATCGCCCGCCTTGCCGGCCGGCTGGCTCAAGCCACATCTGGGTCGATCGCGGCGGCGCTCGCCGGTGCGATGGCGCGAAGCGTCGGCCTGACAGGGCGGCGGAGAGGGAGGCGAGATGGCGGGGCTGAAGGACAAGCGCGGCTTCATCGACAAGGACAGGCTCGACCTTTCGGAACGGCAGGCTGTCGAATACTGGATGAAGCGCTGGGGCGTGACGCGCGACCAGCTCACCGCCGCCCACCGCAAGGCCGGCCGCATGGTCAAGGACATCGCCGCCGAACTCGGCAAGAAGCGTTGACACGGGCCGGGCAGGCGCACGGGGTTGTCGTTAACCATACCTCTTCACCGCGTTTTCAGAGCCGCGCGTGCTTCTGACGAACCGTGTTGACGTGTTGCCCGATGTGCGACGACGATGAAGCGAAACGAGCTTGAAGGCATGCGGGCGTTGATCCGCGCTCGCCACGGCCTGCCGGAACCGCCGCCGTCGCAGGTCGTGGACGCCCCCACGCCTATCGGGTCGCCGGCGTCTGAAGCCACGGAAGCGGTGCTGGAAGGCGCCAAACAATCGGCGCCTAAGGAGCGGAGTACGTTTGGGCTGGGGTCCGCCCGCAGGCCTGCGTCGTCGCCCCGTTCGCCGGATGACGCGCCGGCGGCCCCTGCGCTCGGCGTCGCCCCCGCGCTTGTCGGCGTCGCCTCCGCCCCTGCGGCGTCGCCCTCCGAGGCTTCGCCCTGGACTCCCGACGCCTTGCTGCACCGCCTAGTGGAGCTGCTCATGCAGATGCAGGCGCTGTCCGCGACGCCCTCGCCATGCTCGCGGCTGGTCGTAAGCCGACCCGACGCGATCCAGGAGCGCCTGGCGGCCTGAGCGCGGTCCGGGGTCAGGGGACCGAAGGCGCCGCCGACGCCGGCGCCAGCACGGGCAGGCGCACGCTGACCGCAGTGCCTTCGCCAAGCCGGCTCTCCAGCACCATCTCGCCGCCGTGCAGGGCGGCCAGGGCCTTGACCAGCGAAAGGCCCAAACCCGTCCCGCGATTTCGTCCGGCAGGGTCGCCCGCCTGCTCGTAGGGACGGCCGAGACGCTCCAGGTCTTCGGGTGCGATCCCGACGCCGGTGTCGGCCACCGCGATCTCCAGCGCGCCTGCGGACGCCGACAGGCTGACGCTGATCGATCCGCCCGACGGCGTGAACTTGAGCGCGTTGGACACGAGGTTCAGCACGATCTGCTTCAACGCGCGCCGGTCGGCGACGACATCGAGCGGCTCGGGGGGCAGGACGGCCCGCAGCTGCACGCCCGCTTCGTCGGCCTGCTGGCGCATGAGGCGCGCGACCGCCTGCACGGCCTCGCAGGCGTCGAAGTCCTCGTGCGACAGCACGTATTTGTCCGCCTCGATCTTAGAGACGTCGAGCACGTCGTTGATCAGGTCCAGCAGGTGTGAGCCGCCCTCGTGGATCAGCTCGGCGTATTCGGCGTAGCGAGGCGTAAGGTCCCCAAACAGCCTCGATCGCATGATGTCGGAGAACCCCATGATGGCGTTGAGCGGCGTGCGCAACTCGTGGCTCACGTTGGCCAGGAACCGCATCTTGCCGCGCGCGTCGGCCTCCGCCGCGTCGCGGGCGGCTTCGGCTTCGGCAAGGCGGGCGTGGAGCTCTTCGCGTTCCTTTTTGCTCGACGGGTCGCTGGCGTTCGGCGCAGCGGGCGCTTCGGTCGACCGGCCGGCCACCAGCATCATCAGACCGGCAGCCCCGCCGCCCAAGGTGGTGGCGAGCGCCACCAGGCCGACCGCCAGGGCGCTCGCGTCCGGCAAGGCGACGCCCGCCCGGCCTTTGGCCTGGATCACCGCGACCGCCGCGACGGCGGCGAAGGCCAGCCCCGTCGCCTCCCGCCACAGGCCGCCATAGGCCATGGCCTATGG
>CAXTUT010000233.1:0-3923 GCA_964247465.1 uncultured Caulobacteraceae bacterium
GAGGTAGGCGGGGGCTGAGCCGGAGACGGCCGTGGCAGCATCCATCAGCGCCTCGTCCTGCAGGTCTACCGTCACGGCGATGGGATCGAACAGGGCGTGGGCGCGCGCGCGGGCCTGGGCATCAGCGGCGTAGAGGGTGGCGACGCCCTGCGCCGCGGCGACGCCCGTGGTCGGCATCACCCTGGCGACGAGACGGTGCGGGAAGGCCTGCGCGAGGTCCGCGGATCGAACGCCCGCCACGACCGACACCACCACGGCGTCGGACGAGAGGCGGGGCGCCAGCTCCGCCGCCACCGCGCGCCACACTTGCGGCTTCACCGCCAGCATGACGGTGGGGAAGGCGTCCAGGTCGTTCGGGTTGGCCGATGCGCCCTGGTCGACGGCGTCCTGCGCGTCCTGGCCGGGATGCGGATCGCGGAAGGCCATGACGCTCGCGTCCAGCGAGCCAGCCCGCAGCCAGCCCCGCGCCATGGCTCCGCCCATGCGGCCCGCGCCGACGATCAGGATTGGAGTCATGGCTGCCTTCACTTTGCGACAGGTCCGCTCCAGCCCGCCAGCGCGCCGGCGAAGGCTGAGTGCAGGACCTCGGCGGCGAGCGTCAGCGCATCCTGCGGGATGGTGTGGCCCTCGCCAGGGCAGAGCCGCCAGATCGCCGGCGCGTGCACCTCCGCCAGCGCGGCCAACGCGGCGAACATGGCCTGGGGCGGCACCCGGTCGTCGCGGTCGCCGTGGGCCAGCAGGATCGGCGGACGGCTGCGGATGTCGGCGGCCAGCCGCTCGGGCGCAGCCAGCAGGCCGGAGAAACCGACGACGGCGCCCAGCGCCTCTCGCCGTCGCGGTCCGACGTGCAGCGCCATCATCGTGCCCTGGCTGAACCCGACCAGCGCGCACGCCCGCGCCGGTAAGCCAAGGCGAGCCAGTTCGGCGTCGATGAAGGCGTCCAGGCTCGGGGCCGCCGCCTGCAACCCCTGCGCCAGTCGGTCCATGTCCATGCCGGAAAGCGGGAACCACTGGAAGGCCGCACCAGGGAAGCCCGGCACGGGCTCAGGCGCATTGGGGGCGACGAAGGCGGCGTCAGGCAGGACCTGGGCCAGGAACGGCGCCAGCCCGATCAGGTCCTGGCCGTTGGAGCCGTAGCCGTGGGCGAAGATCACCAGCTGGCGCGGCGGTCCGCCGGAGGCTGGGGAGACCCTCGGCCCGTCCAGCGCCTTGCTCATCACGCCTCCTCGCCGATCGTCCCGGCCTTGCGGCCGAGGTAGTAGTCCCACAGCAGGTGCGTGGCCACGCCGCGGTACGGCTTCCAACCCTCGGCGCGGGCGTACAGCGCCTTTTCGCTGAGCCGCTCGGGCGCGCGGTCCAGCACGCGCACCGCCTCCTGCAGAGCCAGATCGCCGGCGGGAAACGCGTCCAGCCTGCCCTCGCAGAACAGCAGATAGACCTCCGCGGTCCAGCGCCCGACCCCTTTCAGCGACACCAGGGCCGCGATCGCCGCCTCGTCGTCGAGCGCGGCGAGCGCGGCGAGATCGACGGTGCGCCCCGCATGGGCGGCGGCGATCCCCAGCGTGTAGCGCGCCTTGGGCGTGGACAGGCCATAGGCCCTCAGCCCCGCCTCGTCATGCGCCAGCACGCGCTCCGCCGTCACCTCGCCGAGCCCCGCGGTGACCCGCGCCCAGATGGCCGCGGCGGAGGCGGTGGAGACCTGCTGCTCGGCGATCAGCTGCACCAGCCCCGCGAACCCGCCCGGGCGCGCCCGCCAGTCGAAACGCGACACGCAGGCGTGAGCGCGCGCCAATGCCGGATCACGCTCCGCCAGCAGCGAGCGGGCGGCCTCGATGTCGGCCGCGCTGGGCTGAGGGAGGGGGCTCAGCCTAGGCAGGCCGGCTCGAGCGAAGCGGCGTCCTGCTCATAGCGCTGGGCGCGCATGACGAGGGCCATCTTGTCGGCGTCGTCGAGCGTGACCACCGGCTGGCCGCCGTTGGCCTGCTCCAGGTCGGGTTCGCTCAGGGTCAGCTTGGCCTCGTCCGCGGTCTTGTAAAGCTTGACCGCTGCGGCCGTGGCGCGACGCGTCCCGCGGCAGGCGGTGTCGATGGGCAGGGTCGGCTGACGCCGGAAGGCTTCGGCCGGTGGTGGATGCAGGCCAGCGGCCAGCGCCTGTTCGTAGGCGCGCACCTCCGGCTGGTCGTCCATCCAGCGCTGCAGCTCGGCGTTTGACAAGGCGGCGGCGAGGGCGAGGGCGAGCATGATCGGCGTGTCCCGGGCCGGACCCGACCGGCGGAACTGAAATCCCGCAGGCGTCGCGGGGTTGCCTGCGCGCGCATCGCCCTCGCTGCGACGACTAGCCGCCGCGCATGATTGCGTTAAAGGGTCCGCCCCGTCCGCCCTCGACCACGCCCCATGCGTCTCTGCGAAAGCCCGCCATGCGTCTGCGCTCCCTGTTCGCTGTCATGCTCGTCCCGGCGCTGCTCGTTTCCGGCTGCGGTCGCGGCGCGGCTCACAGCTCGGCGCGCATGGTCGGGCCGTCCGCTGCATTGAACGCGGGCGGCGAGCCGCAATGGTCGGTGCTGCTGCGCCGAGGCGTGCTGCGGGTCAGCGCAGGCGACGCGCCCATCGTCGCCGTGCAGGCCGAGCGGGCCGATCATGGCGCCGCCGGCGTGGTGTGGAGCGGCGCGCTGCCGGCCAAGGCTGGCCAGCCGGCGAGCGCGATCCGCCTGACCACCCTGGTGAAGGCCTGCCAGGATGCTTCGACCGGTCAGATATATCCCCTCAGCGCGGTGGCCGAGGTTTCCGGCCGGCGCTACGTCGGCTGCGCCGCACCGGCGGGCCAGGGCCTGGGACCGCGCACCTGAGCGCCAAGTTCGGCGCGGACGCGATCTCTGCTATGCAGCCGGCCATGGCGGATGGCGAGACGACGACGCGCGGAGGCGTGGAGGCCCGCACGGCTTTCGGCCGCGGCTTCCTCCATGACCTTTGGTATTTCGTGGAGCTGGGCTCGGCGCTGAAGTCCGGCGCCCTGCGCCGCTACGACGTGCTGGGCGAGCCCGTGCTGCTCGGGCGCGACCGACGGGGCGAGGTGTTCGCCCTTCGCGACATCTGTCCTCATCGCGCGGCGCCGCTCTCCGCGGGCCGGATCGTGGAGGGGGAGGGCGGCGCATCCGAGGTCGCCTGCCCCTATCATGGCTGGCGTTTCGGTGCGCGGGACGGGGTCTGCGCCGCCATCCCGTCCCTGGCCGAGGGCCAGGAGATGGACGCCTCGCGCATCCGGGTCCGTCGCTATCCGGCGCGCGAAAGCCAGGGCCTCGTCTTCGTCCATATGGCCGCCGATCCGCGAGCGCCCGAGCCGGAGGACGAGCCTCCGACCTTCCCCGGCGTGGTCGGGGTCGGGCCGCAGATCGTGGAGCGGATGGACTTCGACAGCCACGTCGACCACGCCATCGTCGGCCTGATGGACCCTGCGCACGGCCCCTATGTGCATCAGCAGTGGTGGTGGCGCTCCGCCAAGAAGCAGCTCGACAAGGCCAAGCGGTTCGAGCCCCGCGAGCTCGGTTTCGCCATGGCCCGCCACGCGCCGTCCAAGAACAGCCGCGCCTACCGCCTGCTCGGCGGGCGGCCTGAGACCGAGATCACCTTCCGCCTGCCGGGGCTGCGCTGGGAGCATGTGCAGGTGGGCGCCCGTCAGGTGCTCGCCCTGACCTGCCTGACGCCGACGACGGCGACCCGGACCCGCATCACCCAGCTGATCTGGTCCGACCACCCGGCCTTCACCCTGTTGCGGCCGCTGATCGCGGCGGGCGCTCGGCGCTTTCTCAAGCAGGACGGCGACATGGTGAACCTGCAGAACGAGGGCCTGCGCTACGACCCCGCCCTGCTGTGGATCGACGACGCCGACCGCCAGGCCAAGTGGTACCAGGCGCTCAAGCGCGAGT
>CAXTUT010000234.1:0-3920 GCA_964247465.1 uncultured Caulobacteraceae bacterium
AGGTCGACGACGATGATGGCGCCGCGCGAGCCGCTGTCGGTGATGTAGCCGGTGCGTCCGTCGGGCGAAAAGCGGATGTCGTTGAGGTAGGTGCCCTGGAGCGCCACGTCGCCGGGGATGGCGACGACCTTCGTCACCTGGTTGGTGGCGAGGTCGATCCGCACGAGCTTGGGCGCGCCCTCCAGGATCTTCTCGTTGCCCGGCGCGCCGGGATCGACCACCCACAGGTGGCCTTGCTGGTCGGGCACGATCGACTGCACGCAGACGAAGTGGTCGGCGACCGAGAGCTCGTTGGCGCGGGCGTTGCGCCACTCGTTCCAGCGCGCGTTGGGATAGGAGCGCAGCGAACCGTCACGCATCACCTCGGCGACCGAGACGGGGGCGTCCTCCGTCCAGCGCGGGAAGTTCACGAAGCGGCGGCCGTCGGCGGTCACCGCGACGCCGGTGACCTGGTGGTCGAACCGCGCCACCGGTGTGAGCGTCGGCTCGGCGTGAGCGGCGGCGGCGGCCGTGAGCGCCAGCACCCCCGCGGCCAGCCAGGACTTCATCGTCAAGGTCGTTCTCCGTTCAGGAAGCCGGTCAGCAGCGCGGCCACGTCCCGCGGCGCCTCGCGTTGGGGGAAGTGGCCGACCCCGGGCAGGCCGACCATCTCGAACGGGCCGTCGAACTTCTTGGGAATAGGCGCGAAGCTCTCCTGCCGCGTCACGCCGTCGACGTCGCCCTTGATGAATAGGGTCGGCAGCGACAGCGTCGTCGTGGTCTTGATCTTCGTCTCGAGCCACTCGCTTCGTGGATCGGGAGCGGCGTTCTCCCAGCGCGAGCGGTAGCTGTGCAGCGTCACGTCCACCCAGTCGGGGTTGTCGAAGGCGCGGGCGACCCTGCGGAACACGGCCTCGTCAAACCAGCCCTTGGGCGCCCAGTTCTCCCAATGGATGTGCGCGAAGCCGTGGGGGTCGTCGCGCACCGCCTTCTCGCCGCGCGGCGTCGCCATGAACCAGTGATACCAGTAGAGCTGCGCCTGCTCGAACGGCGGCGTCGGCATGCCGCCGAGGCGCGGCGGCGTCGACAGCATCGCGATCCGCTCGACCCGCTCGGGCCAGCCCACCGCCAGCGCCTCCGCGATGTTCGAGCCCCAGTCGTGGCCAACCACCGCGAACCGCTCGAGACCGAGCGCGTCCGCCAGCGCGATCATGTCCAGGGCGTGGACGCCGCTGTTGCCCAAGCGTGGGGCCGCGTCATCGCGGAACCGCGTTCCGCCGAAGCCCCTGAGCGAGGGCACGAGCACTCGCAGTCCAGACGCAGCAAGGACGGGCGCCACCCCGTCCCAGGTGGAGGCGTCGTCCGGCCAGCCGTGCAGCAGCAGCACGGCCTCGCCGTCCTCCGGCCCTTGTTCCTCCAGAGCGACCAAGAGGTCGCCCGCGTCGATCGTCCGCATCCGTCAGACCCGCGGCGACCGGGCTACATCGCCATCAGCATGGCGATGTGACTCTGCACCACGGGCACGATCTTGCCGGCGGCCGCCTTAAGCGAGGGCGCGCCGCCCTCGGCCGCGTAGGCCTTCTGCACGTCCAGCGCCTGGTTGTGCGACGTCTTCTGCTGGGCGATGTAGGTCGCGTCGCGCGCCGGGCCGCTCTCGGCGCGGAGCTCGGCTATCAGCTCGACTTGTGCGGGCATCAGCTTGGGCGGCGCTGCGGCCACGCGCGATCGGGCGGCGGCCGCCTTCACGTCCGCGGTGCTCTTCGTGTGCTCGGCGATCATCTGCTCGGCGAATTGGCGAACCTTGGGATCTTGCGTGGTCTGCAGCACGATCTGGCTCGATTGGCGCTCGTAGAGGTCGCTCGCGCCGGCCGTCTTCACGTACTCGGCGGGCGTCATGACCTGCGCGGCAGCCGGTGTGGCGGCGAGCAGCGACAGGGCGATAAGGGCGGTCTTCATCTTGGGATCTCCTGCGGGGCTCAGCGGGCGAAGGCGGTCTTGAGCCGCGCGATCGCATAGGTCTCCTGGTCGTAGGCGCCGCGCACCACCTTCCCCATGCCGAAGGACTCGTGGGTCACGCCTGGAAAGGTGCGTTGCTCGACACGGTCACCGGCCGCGTGCATCGCCGCCGCCAGCGTCTCGCCGTCTGAGCGGAGCGGGTCGATCTGCGAGTTGACGATGGTGATGGGGGGCAGTCCGCGCAGGTTGGCCCCGACCAGGTTCAGCCGCGGGTCCTGCATGTCGGCCATGCTGCTCGTATAGTAATAGCCGAACCACTTCAGCATGGCGGCGTTCAGCGGCTTGGCGTTGGCCGCGTCTCGCCGGGAGGGAAGATCCATGGCGCTGTTTGCGATCGGATAGACCGCCAGGATGTGGACTGGCGCGGGCAAGTTGTTGTCGCGCGCGTAGATTGCAGTCGCGACGGCTAGATTGCCGCCCGCGCTCTCGCCGGCGAACGCGATCCGGCCGGCGTCTCCGCCCCAGCTGGCGGCGTTCTGCAGCGTCCAGCGATAGGCCGCCACCGCGTCCTCGTGCTGCGCCGGGAACTTGGCCTCGGGCGCATGTCGGTACTCGACGGACACGACGATGGCGTTCAGCTGCTTGGCCATCAGCCGCGGCGCTGCGTCGTACGCGTTGACGTCGGCGATCACCCAGCCGCCGCCATGGTAGTAGACGATTACCGGCAGGTCGGCCCCACCGGCCGCTGGCCGATACACCCGCGCGTACTGCATCGGGTCAGACCCGTAAGGCAGATCTTGCGTGGTGACCGCGGGATCGGGTGCGGTGGACTGGCCCTGGCGGCGCATGGCTGCGTGAAGCGCGTCGGGGAAACCGGGCTGAATGCGCGCCTTGACGGGGGTCAGCGTCTCAATCGGCTTGGGGCCGAGTGCGGCGAGCGCGTCCAGCACCGCCTGCATGTCCGGCGCGGCCTTGGGCGGCTGCGCGGCGACCGCGGGCGGCACGGGGGGCGGCGCAGCGTTGGGTGACGGCGTCGATTGCGCAACGGCGACCGAGGTCGTGCCTAGCAGCGCCGTCGCCGCAAGCAAGCTTGCGGTCGCGCGAAGAGATTGGACCATGAACGCCTTCCCTGGTGATGCCCGGTGACGAACGGATTATGTCGCAGCTGGTTTCGGTACGGCAGCGTGCGCAAGCGGGCGCGGTAGGGGGAAAGACGCGATGGACCATCATCTGATAAAACTGAAGAAGCAGGCTATCGGCCTTGGCGGCCCACCGCAGACAGGTGCAGGCAACCTGCTGCTTCGCGCCTTGCCTGACGATGCTTACGCTTTGCTGAGACCGCACCTCCGACGTGTTGATATGATCAATGGGAGTCGGTTGGGCGAAAGCGGCGCCGCGATCGACCTCGTCTGCTTTCCAGAGGGTGGCATCGCTGGTTTCTTGAATGTGCTGCCGGACGAGCGCCGTGTCGCCGTGGGGCTACTGGGACGGGAGGGCTTTGCAGGATGGCCCGCGTTGATGGGCAACAATCGCTGGCCTCATGAAGTCGTCGCCCGCGGCCCTGACGCAACGGCCCTGGAGATCAGCGCCTCCCACCTGCATGAAGCCCTTAACGCTAGCCGCACATTGCGTGAAATGCTTCTGCGCTATGCGTCGGCTTTCGTCATGCAGATGGCGGAGACGATCGCCTCCAACCTCCTCCAATCCGTGACGCAGCGTACGGCCCGCTGGCTTCTCTTGTACCATGACCGCATCGACTGCGACGAGTTGGCCATCACCCATGACGAGCTCGGCGCCATGCTGGGTGTGCGTCGCGCCAGCATCACTGACGCCCTGCACCAGCTGGAAGGAGGCGGGAGCATCCGCGGACATCGAGGTAGGCTGCTGATCCGTGATCGATCCGCCCTGATCCATCTAGCGGGTAGTACCTATGGCCAAGCTGAAGCCGCTTACGATCGTTTGATCGCTTCATCTTCTGGTGGAAG
>CAXTUT010000235.1:0-3884 GCA_964247465.1 uncultured Caulobacteraceae bacterium
GCTGCGGGTGCTGCTCGCCGAGGACAATCCGGTCAACGCCCTGCTCGCCCGGGCGCTTCTGGTGCGCGCCGGCTGCCTGGTGGACCGGGCCGGAGGCGGCGCGGAGGCGGTGTCCGCCGCCCTGGCGCGCCCCTACGCGCTGATCCTGATGGACATGCGGATGCCGGGCATGGACGGCCTGGCGGCAGCCCGCGCGATCCGCGCCGCCGGCTGCGCCACCCCGATCGTGGCCCTGACGGCCAACGCGTTCGACGAGGATCGGCGCGCCTGCCGCGACGCCGGCATGGACGGCTTCCTCGCCAAGCCGCTCGACCCCGCCGCCCTCGACGCCGCCTTGGCCCGACTGCGGCCGGCGGGCGCTGCGACATAGCCGCGACGCCGCTCGCTTTGCGCCGCGTCTGACGCTAAGGCCCCAAAGTGAGCGGAGCAGTCGACAAGGCCAACGGCGTCCCGAGGCGGCCGCGCAGAGGCGTGGGCGAGGTGCTCCGCGCCCTGCGCCGGCCTAAAGTCGCCGTCATGCTCGGGCTGGGCTTCTCCTCGGGCCTGCCATTCCTGCTGATCGGCAATACGCTGAGCTACTGGCTGGGCGACGCCCACGTGAACCTGGCTCTGATCGGCTATCTGTCGTGGGTCGGACTGGCTTATTCGCTGAAGTTCGTGTGGGGCGCGATCGTGGACAGCGTGCCTGCGCCCCTGCTTGGCCGGCTCGGTCTGCGACGGGGCTGGATGATATGGGCTCAGCTCGCCATCGCCGTGGGGCTGGCCGGCATGGCGGCCAGCGACCCTAGGCTCAGGCTGGGCGCCTTGACCGGTTTCGCCGTGCTTACCGCCTTCGCGGGCGCGACACAGGACGTGGTCATCGACGCCTGGCGCATCGAGTCCGCCGAAGATGGCGAGGAACTCGACCTGCTGACCGCCAGCTACAAGCTCGGCTACCAGATCGCCATCATCCTCACGACGTCGGTCATTCTTTTGATGGCCGATGCGTTCGGTTGGGCGGCGGCCTACGGCGCCTTCGCCGTTTTGGTCGCGGTCGGACTGGTCTCGACCCTGTTCGCCCGTGAGCCGGCGCGCGCAGACGTGGCGCTTGTGCTCAAGCGTCGTGCCGGCCTCAACCCCATGCGCCTGATCGACCCTGTCATCGGCCCGTTCGTCGCCTTCTTCCGGCAGTGGGGGCCGATGGCCTTGCTGATCCTGCTCACCGTCAGCGCCTACCATCTGTCCGACTATCTGCGAGGTCCGGTCATCAACCCCTTTTACGTGCAGGTCGGGCTCCACAAGCCCGTGGTCGCGGGCGTGCGCCTGGCGGTCGGCCTGCCGTTCACTCTGCTCGGGATCGCTGCGGGCGGCCTGTTCGCCGCGCGCTTCGGCCACATGCGCGCCCTGCTGGTGGGCGCGGTGTTGCAGCCGTTCGCCGTGGCGGCCTTCGGCCTGCTTGCGCTGACTGGGCCGAGCCTACCGGTCTTCTCGGGCCTGATGGCCTTCGACGACTTCACCATGAACTTCGCCGGTATTGCGCTGATCGCCTACATGTCGACGCTGACCCAGCTCGGCTACACCGCCACCCAATACGCCCTGCTGACATCGGCGCTCGCGTGGTCTGGCAAGCTTTTAAAAGGCTGGTCGGGCGCAGTGGTGCTGGGCTTGGCCCATGGACGTGAACTGGGGGGTGCATACGCCCTGTTCTTCTGCGGCGCAGGCGCGCTCGGCGTGGTGGCCCTCCTGCTCTGTCTAGCCCTGGCCTGGGTCGAAGGCGCGCGCCGCCGCCAGCAAACGTCGGCTACGGCGGTCTGAGCGCGGCTTTGGACACCGCCGCCGGTCCGGGCCCGTGGCGGCCCTACACGCAGATGAAGACGGCCGCCCCGCCCCTGGAGGCGGTGGCTACGGCGGGGGCGCGCATCCGGCTGGCGGACGGGCGCGAGCTGGTGGACGGGGTGGCGTCGTGGTGGACCGCCTGCCACGGCTACAACCACGCCCACATCCGCGCCGCGATGGCCGATCAGCTGGAGCGGATGCCGCACGTGATGTTCGGCGGGTTGACGCATGCGCCGGCCGAGCGGCTCGCGCAACGGCTGGCGGCTCTGCTGCCCGGCGGGCTGGACCACGTCTTCTTCAGCGACAGCGGTTCGGTCGCGGTGGAGGTGGCGCTGAAGATGGCGCTTCAGCTCTGGCGCAATCGCGGGGTGGCCGGGCGCACCCGCTTCCTGGCCTTCCGCGACGCCTATCACGGCGACACCCTTGGCGCGATGAGCGTGTGCGATCCCGTCGACAGCCTGCACGCCCACTTCGGCGGCGGCCTGCTGTCCCAGGTCTTCGCCGAGCTCCCGAGGGACGAGGCGACGACGCAGGCGCTGCAGGCGGCGCTCGCCGCCCATGCGCACGAACTCGCCGCGGTGATCGTGGAGCCACGGGTGCAGGGTGCGGCGGGGTTCCGCTTCCATGACGCCGACACCCTGCGCCGGGTGGCGCAGGCGGCCCGGCGCGCCGGGTTGCCGCTGATCGCCGACGAGGTGTTCACCGGCTTCGGCCGTACCGGCGCGATGTTCGCCTGCGAGACCGCGGGCGTGGTTCCCGACATCGTCTGCCTGTCCAAGGCGCTGACCGGCGGGACGATGGCGCTGGCGGCCACGGTCGCCGGCGCGGAGGTGTTCGCGGGCTTCTGGTCCGACGATCCGGGCGCGGCGCTGATGCACGGACCGACCTTCATGGCCAACCCGCTCGCGTGCGCGGCGGCCAACGCCTCGCTGGACCTGTTCGAGCGCGAGCCGCGACTGGCGCAGGTGGCGGCGATCTCGCAGGCGTTGGCCACGGGGCTGGAGCCGTGCCGCGGCCTTAAAGGCGTCGCAGATGTGCGCGTACTCGGAGCGATCGGGGTGGTGCAATTCGACCCTGCGCCCGACCGGGAGCGGCTGAAGCGCGCCCTGCTGGACCGGGGCGTCTGGGTGCGCCCGTTCGCCGACGTCGTCTATCTGACGCCCGCCTTCACCGTCTCGAAGACGGAGCTGGCGTTGCTGACCGGCGCTGTGACGGACGCAGTCGCCGAGGTCGCCGGCCGCTTCTGATCCCGCCCGCTCAGCTCGGGCCCCAGACCTTGCGCAAGGTGGCGTCGCGCCCGCAGGAGAGGCGGTAGAGATTGTAGGCGAAGGCGTGGGTGCGGGCGTAGTCGCGGTGGTAGTCCTCCGCCAGCCAGAAGGCCTTCAGCGGCAGGATCGGCACGACGATGCGGCCGTGCTTCAGCCGGCGCTGGGCTTCGGCCTCCGACTGCCGGGCGACTTGCAGCTGCTGCGGGCCGGATACGAAGATGGCCGGGCGGTAGGAGGGGCCGCGGTCGCAGAACTGACCGCCGTTGTCGGTCGGATCGACCAGCTTCCAGTAGCGGTAGAGCAGGAAGCCATAGTCGATCCGCCCCGGGTCGAAGGTGACCTTCACCGCCTCGTAGTGGCCGGTCGTTTCCGAGGAGACCTGCTCATACGTCGGGTGGTCCACATCGCCGCCGGTATAGCCGCTCTGCACCGACACCACGCCGGGGATGGCCTGTATGTCGTGCTCCATGCACCAGAAGCAGCCGCCGGAGAACACTGCGCTCTGCAGCCGGGGCGCAGCCCAGGCGAAAGAGGCCGTCAGCCAGGCTGCGAGCGCGAGGAGCGCGATGGACCAGGCGCGGGAGGAGAGCGGCATCAGGATGAGGTTCCGAAACTTCAGGACTTCAGCGCTCAGACCACGGCGAAATCGAGGTAGACCGGCGCGATGTCGCCGAGCGCCTTGGCCTGGTAGCGGGTGGCGACGTGGTCGGGCGGCGGGATGCGCCAGTCGTCGGCGCGCTGCGCGGTCCAGCGCAGCCGCGGCTGCGCCCTCAGCCGCTCCAGCGCCTGGTCGGCGTAGTC
>CAXTUT010000236.1:0-3875 GCA_964247465.1 uncultured Caulobacteraceae bacterium
TGGAACGTGCTGATCCAGCAGAGCTTCCAGGACCTGGACGCCGAGGGCCTCTACGCAGAGTACCCCACGGGATCGGACTTCCAGCCGCTGCAGGCGCTGCAGGTCACCTCGTTCACGCCGTCCTACGACAAGGACCGCTTCGAGAACACCTCCTGGACCCTGAACGGCAAGGTCGGCCCGCTGCGCGCCATCTACACCGGCGGCTACCTCGACCGCCACATCTCCCAGCAGATGGAGTACACCAACTACTCGCGCACCGGCGGCGGCATCTACTACCAGTGCTCCGGTGGTGGCGCCGCCAGCAGCCTGCTGGGCGCGGGTCGGGGACAGCCCATCACCTGCTACTCCCCGCAAGGCTACTGGCAGGACACGGTCAAGAACACCCACTTCACCCAGGAAGCGCGCATCAGCACGCCGGACGACTGGCGCATCCGCGGTATCGCCGGCGTCTACTACGAAGACTTCAAGATCTACGACGTCCAGAACTTCAACTATAAGACCATCCCGTCCTGCAACGCCGCCAACCTGGCCGTGGCGCAGGCCGGCGGCCCGATCTGCCTGGCCGACGTGCGCACCGCGGTGGGCTCGACCGCCAACCAGCCTGGCGTCCGCGGGGACAACACCGCCTTCGGCGAGGACACCCAGCGCGGCTACAACCAGACCGCCGCCTTCGGCTCCATCGACATCGACATCATCCCCCACGTCCTCACGATCACCGGCGGCACCCGCTACTTCAACTACCGGGAATCGGAGGTGGGCTCACAGTACGGCACGGGCTCCGGCTGCGTGGACGTGCCCAACGGCGAGTGCGTGGGCAGCATCGTCAACATCGACGCCGCCCACGACAAGGTCGGCTACCACGGCTTCAAGAGCCGGGCGAACATCACCTGGGACATCACCCCGCGCACCCTGGTCTACTACACCTTCTCGCAAGGGTTCCGCCCGGGCGCCTTCAACCGCTCCACCAGCGCGGTCGCCAAGGACGCCAACGGCGCCCCGCAATTCGAGAAGCCAAACGGCTATGCGCCAGACTCCCTGACCAACAACGAGATCGGCCTGAAGACGGAACTGTTCGACCGCCGGCTGCAGCTGAACCTGTCCGCCTACGACATGGACTGGGACAACGTGCAGTTCCTGTTCTTCAACCCCACCCAGCTCGGCAACACCACCTTCGGCGTCAACGGCCCGAACTACAACATCAAGGGGGTGGAGGCCCAGGTGGTCGCACGGGTGACCGACGAGCTGAGCCTCCAAGGCTCGGCGACCTACGACCACGACACCCAGTCGAACTCGCCGTGCCTGGTGGACAACATCTCGACCTCGCCGGGCTTCAACCAGTGCATCACCGAGGTGAAGGGCCAGCCGTTCCAGAACCCCTTCGGGGCGCTCGGCACCACGCCGGCCTTCTCGCCGGCGTTCCAGGGCAACCTGCGCGCCCGCTACGACCACACCTTCGGCCTGTACAGCGGCTATGGCATGCTCGGCGCCAGCTATACCGGCAGCATGTACAACCAGCCGGCCACCTATCTCTCCGGCTCAGGCGTGACGATCCCGAACACCACCTACCTGCGCTACCTGCAGGCCGCCTACGTGACAGAGGATGCCACCGTGGGCGTCAAGCGCGACCACTGGTACGCCCAGCTGTTCGTCAACAACCTGCTGGACTCCCACGCCAGCACCTTCACCTCTTCGGCCCAGTTCATCAAGTCGGAGGTCCCGATCCGCCCGCGCACCTTCGGCCTGACCATCGGCGCCAGCTTCTGAGGGGGGCTTGCTGCTGCAGCGGTTTCCAAGCCGCTCGACCCGTCCGCTCATCCCGGCGAATGCCGGGACCCAGATCACAGGACGCCGCCGTTCAGAACAGATGCGACGTGTTCCGTCCGCAGCGCTTGACGATCTGGGTCCCGGCATTCGCCGGGATGAGCGGATTTATCGTATCTGATCCTTATGCCCTCGAGCGCACCCCTGACCCATTCGCCACCCGTCGAAGCGGAACTGGCCCGCCTGCGGGGCCTGCAGAAGGCCGGCCGCCATGGCGAGGCCCTGGGCTTGGCGCAGTCGCTGCTGGCGGACTGGCCAGATAACCGGGACCTCCTGCTGGTCGCCGCGACCAGCCTTCGCCACCTGCTGCGCCTGCCCGAAGCCCTGGCGATGTTGGACCGGCTGGAGGCGCTGCAGCCTCGCTTCAGCCGGGCGCACCAGGAGCGCGGTCTGTGCCGGGTGGCGATGAAGGACGCGCCCGCCGCCATCCAGGCCCTGCTGCTGGCCGTGAACCTCAACCCGGCCCTGCCGGTGGCCTGGAGCATGCTGGAGGGCCTCTACCGCCTCACCGGCGATGCGCAGAACGCCGCCACCGCCGCCGAGCACGTCGCCACCCTGAAGCGCCTGCCGCCCGACGTGGTGAGCGCCACCGCGCTGTTCCACGACGGCGATCTCGGCCCCGCGGAGCAGATCGTCCGCGCCTACCTGCTGCAGCACGGCGATCATCCCGAGGCGATGCGCCTGCTGGCCCGGATCGGCATGGCCCGCGACGTGCTGGACGATGCGGAGCTGCTGCTGGAGGCGGTGCTGCAGCTTGCCCCCGACCACCAGGCGGCGCGCCACGACTACGCCCAGACGCTGGTGCAGCGGCACAAGTATGTGCAGGCCCGCGCCCAGATCACCCGCCTGCTGCAGCTCGACCCCGCCAACCTGGACTACCGCTCGCTGGCCGCCACCACGGCGGTGGGCCTGGGCGAGCAGGACACCGCGATCGACCTTTACGAGGGGATGCTCGCCGACCGGCCGAACGATCCGGACGTGCACCTCTGGCTCGCACACGCGCTGAAGACGGTGGGCCGCACGTCCGAGGCCGTAGACGCGTACCGCGCGGCGTCGGCGGCGCGGTCGGACTTCGGCGACGCCTACTGGAGCCTCGCCAACCTGAAGTCCTACCGCTTCAGCGACGAGGAGATCGCGCGGATGCGGACAGAGGAAGCCTCGCCCGCCATCGCGCTGGCCGACCGCTGTCACCTCTGCTTTGCGCTCGGCAAGGCCCTGGAGGATCGCGCCGAGACGGTGGAATCCTGGCGCTACTACGCCCAGGGCAACGCCCTGAAGCGCTCGGAGAGCCGCTACCGCCCCGAGATCATCGAGACCAACACGAGAAAGCAGATCGAGGTCTGCACGCGCGAGTTCTTCACCCGCCGGACCGGCTGGGGCGCGCCTGACCGCGACCCGATCTTCATCCTGGGCCTGCCGCGGTCGGGCTCCACCCTGCTGGAGCAGATCCTCGCCTCCCACTCCCAGGTGGAGGGCACCCAGGAACTGGCCGACATCCAGAGGATCGTGCTCGACCTGCAGGGCCGCGACCTGGACGACCCCCGCTATCCCGCCGTGCTCGCCGAGATGACGGCGCAGGACTGCCGCCGCCTGGGCGACAAGTACCTCGCCGACACGCGGGTCTACCGGACGGGCCGGCCCATCTTCATCGACAAGATGCCCAACAACTTCCGCCACATCGGCCTGATCCACCTGATGCTGCCCAAGGCCACGATCATCGACGCGCGGCGCGACCCGATGTCGTGCTGCTTCAGCAACCTGAAGCAGCTGTTCGCCCAGGGACAGGAGTTCGCCTACAGCATCGAGGACATCTCGCGTTACTACCGCACCTATCTGGAGCTGATGCGGCACTGGGACGAGGTGCTGCCCGGACGCGTCCTGCGCGTGCACCACGAGGACGTGGTGGCCGACCTGGAGGGTAGCGTGCGGCGCATGCTCGACCACTGCGGCCTGCCCTTCGAGCCCGCTTGCGTGGAGTTCCACAAGACCCGGCGCAGCGTGCGCACGCCAAGCTCCGAGCAGGTGCGCCAGCCCATCTTCCGCGAGGGGCTGGA
>CAXTUT010000237.1:0-950 GCA_964247465.1 uncultured Caulobacteraceae bacterium
GCCTACGCCCGCGCCCACCGCGACGCCCCGCGCGACCCGCTCGGCCGGATCGCCCTGGCCGACGTCAGCGAGGCGGAGCTGGAGCGCGCGGCCGAAGCCGCCGCGGCGCTGTTGATGCAGGCGGCCCTGGCTTGACGGTGGGCTTGGTCCGTGAAGCGGACCTTCGGCAGGCGTGCTCAGGGTGGGTTGCGGACCTACCGACTGGCGTCAGCCACCACGTTGGCGGCGTCTGATGGTGAAAGGCGCGCGGTATCGATGATCAGGCGCTCATCCGTACGTGCTTCGTAGTGAATATGGCACACGTCCTCCCAGGAAGGTAAAGCATGGCCGGAAATGTCCGCTTGTCGATGTTCTATACGGTGGCGATGCTCTCGGCCGTCTGTGCAGACAACCTCAACTTCCAGAAGGCGCGCCGACGTTCTTTGAGCTACTGATCGCCAAGCTAATCGACTCTGCTCGACTGGATTGACGCAATCGGCGATCACAGACATCCCAAGAGAAAGATTGGCCTCTGCAATCGCATTCGCCACAACGTAACCGGCCGCACCGATCTCCCGATTAGGATCAGCCCCGCGAATAGCTTGCTCGATGCTGTCGATACGCAGGAGCATAGCGGCCAATCGAGCGGCGACTACCCTCGACACGGTCGTCTTGCCCGTTCCCGGCAGGCCTGAAAACGCGATTAGCAAGGGGGAACGATCCGGCATGGTGAGAGATCATCAGATGCGCCGAATGACCGCAACGGGTCGTGAGTTTGGATCGACCCGTCTCCAGCAACTCGCCATTAGCGTCTGCGCCATCCGTCATCCCGGCCGGAGCGAAGCGCAGAGCCGGGACTCAGCCGCACACGCTTAGAGCAAGACCGCATCGGCTTGAAACGCCTCGCTGTCCGCTAATCCCGGCGAAGGCCCGGGCCCCCCGCGTTGGGCGCGCGGGGGGGGCCGGGGGGC
>CAXTUT010000237.1:960-3838 GCA_964247465.1 uncultured Caulobacteraceae bacterium
GATCGTAGGGCTCGCGGGCGGGACAGCGAGCATCGCAAACCTCCAAGCCGCAGCGCCTTATGATCTGGGTCCCGGCCTTCGCCGGGATGAGCGGATGAGGAGAAGGCCGAGATGTCCCCCCACCCGGAGGTATCACCACCTTTTCGGCCACGGCCGAACTGTCGAGTGGAAGCGGCGCGCCGCCGCGTTCCCAAGCCTGCTTAACGGCATCGGGAATGGGGAGCGCCGCGCGATAAGCGTCCTCGCCGGAGGGGGCTGGCTCTGTAAGGCCCAGCCCTGTGTTCGATCCGCCGGAGGCGATCGAACCTTCAACTCACGGGACGCCCTGCGTCCCGACGCTCACGCGTCAGCCGTCGCGCGGAGCGGCGGTCAAGGTCGAGCGGAGCTCGCCTGCGGAGCAGGTCGCCTTGACGGCCGCGAGCCCGGCGGCCCCACGCCGCGGCCGACAAACGGAGTGGCGTCCCGTCATCTCCCCTGCACGCCCGCCCTCGGCTACATCCCTCGCACGGCGTATCCGATCGAGGGCGAAGCGGGACGAAACGACTGGGCAAACCCCGGGGCCGGAAGGCGCCCAAGAGATTGCTCCGGGTCAGGGCCAGCATGAGCGCCCGCTCTCTAACGTGTAGATCGTCTCAAGGGCTCGCAGCCCAGACATCGCCCAGGACCTGACAGCGGCGGAGCAAAACCCCCGCGCAGGTCCCGCCCCGGCGGGGGCGCGTAAGCGTAACCCAGGTCTTTGACATGCGCGCACCCCACGCGGGGGAGCCTCCACACCGACGAAGCCGCGCTGAGGCCAGCGCGGCCGGACTCGTTTGGGGTCTCACGAGGCGCGGGGCGCGCCCCTTTCCAGCCTGCGGCCCCATCGCTATACCCGCCTCGCAAAATGGAGGCTCCTTATGGAGATTCGCGAAGGGCTCACCTTCGACGACGTTTTGCTGGAACCCGGCGCGTCGGAGCACATGCCGACCCAGGTGGACGTGTCCACCCGGCTGACGCGCGAGATCGCGCTGAACATCCCGCTGCTGTCCTCGGCCATGGACACGGTGACCGAGAGCCGGCTGGCCATCGCCATGGCCCAGGCCGGCGGCATGGGGGTGATCCACAGGAACCTGTCGACGGCCGAGCAGGCCGACCAGGTGCGCGAGGTGAAGCGCTACGAGAGCGGGATGGTGATCAACCCGATCACCATCCATCCCGACACGACGCTCGGCGAAATCCGCGAGATCAAGCAGCGCCGCCACGTCTCGGGCTTCCCCGTGGTGGAGCGCGAGACCGGGCGCGTGGTCGGCATCCTGACCAACCGCGACGTGCGCTTCGAAAGCGACGCCGGACGCACCGCCGCCGAGCTGATGACCCGCGACGGGCTGATCACCGTGCGCGAAGGCGTCAGCCAAGCCGAGGCGCGCGCCATCCTGCAGCGGCGCAAGATCGAGCGGCTGATCGTGGTGGACGACGACTACCGCGCCGTCGGACTGATCACGGTGAAGGACATGGAGAAGTCCGAGGCCTATCCCGCCGCCGCCAAGGACGGCCAGGGGCGGCTTCGCGTCGGCGCCGCCTCCAGCGTCGGCGATTCCGGCTTCGAGCGCTCCATGGCGCTGGTGGAGGCGGGGGTCGACGCGGTGGTGATCGACACCGCCCACGGCCACTCCATCCACGTCGCCAACGCCGTCCAGCGCATCAAGCGCGAGAGCAACCGCGTGCAGGTGATCGCCGGCAACGTGGCGACCTACGAGGGGGCGCGCGCCCTGATCGACGCGGGCGCGGACGCCATCAAGGTCGGCATCGGCCCGGGCTCCATCTGCACCACCCGCATCGTGGCGGGCGTTGGCGTGCCCCAGCTCTCGGCGGTGGCCGACTGCGTGCGGGCGGCGGCCGGTAGCGGCGCGCCGGTGATCTCGGACGGCGGCATCAAGTTCTCCGGCGACCTCGCCAAGGCGATCGCGGCGGGGGCGTCGGTGGCCATGCTGGGCTCGATGTTCGCCGGGACCGAGGAGGCGCCGGGCGAGGTGTTCCTCTACCAGGGCCGCTCCTACAAGGCCTACCGCGGCATGGGGTCGGTGGGCGCGATGGCGCAGGGGTCGGCGGACCGCTACTTCCAGAAGGAGGTGTCGGAGACCATCAAGCTGGTGCCCGAGGGGATCGAGGGGCAGGTGCCGTTCAAGGGCCCGATCGGGGCGATCCTGCACCAGCTGGTGGGGGGACTGCGCGCGGCCATGGGCTACACCGGCTCAGCCACCATCCCCGACCTGCAGCGCCGCGCCCGCTTCATCCGCATCTCGGCCGCAGGCCTGCGCGAAAGCCACGTCCACGACGTCCAGATCACCCGCGAAGCCCCGAACTACCATCCCTCGGGGGGATGAGCTGGACGACGGCGGCCGTCGCCGTTCGACCAACAGCGACGCCGTGGGAGACATGCGCGTCATGACGCCGGTGGCGGTCAAGCTCGCTTACGACGTCGAAGCCCGCGTCCGGTCCGTGGACTCGAGCGACTTGCCGGGCCTGAACCTGGAGGCGACCACGAATATGGCGCAGTCCACGCGCCGAGACGCCGCTTACCGTGCCGGTGAATATCGACTCCCGCCACACGGCGAATAAGGTCCTAAAGGACGCCGGCCTGCCAAAGGCGTTCTGAGGAACCGTAGACGCCATGACCACCGAACTCATCATCCTGGGCTGGACGCTGGTCCTGGCCATAGTGCAGATCATGCTGCCGACCGCGATGCGCAATCGTGAGACCGGGCTCGCCTACAACATGGGGCCGCGCGACGATCCCGCCGCGCCTCCGGGCAAGGTGACCGCGCGGTTGCAACGGGCGGAAAAGAACCTGTTCGAGACCCTGCCGCTGTTCGCCGCCGCGGTGCTCATCGCCCACGTC
>CAXTUT010000238.1:0-3836 GCA_964247465.1 uncultured Caulobacteraceae bacterium
GCGCGAGGCTACAGCTACACGCCGCCGCCCTCGGCGCAGGGGTGGAGCGGACAGGGACTGTGGGCGGAACAGGCGCATGGCCTGGCGGAGGACGCCCGCGCCTACACGCCGGAGCTCCTGGGCGCGGCGTCGGCGCGGGTCGAACCGGCAGACGTTCCGTCGGGCGCCGAGGGCTTCGACCCGCTGGACTTTCCCCTGGGCGCGGCGCGGGCGCAGGTGCACGCCACCTACATCGTGGCCCAGACCCGCGACGGCATCGTGGTGGTCGACCAGCACGCCGCCCACGAGAGGCTGGTCTACGAGCGCATGAAGGCGGAGATGGCCGGCGGCGCGGTGGCGCGCCAGGCGCTGCTGCTGCCCGAGGTGGTCGAGCTCGATCCCGCCGAGGCCGAGCGCGTAGCCGCCCGAGCAGGCGAGCTGGCCGAGCTCGGCCTCGTGCTGGAGGCGTTCGGGGCGGGCGCGGTGCTGGTGCGCGAGACCCCGGCCCTGCTCGGCGACACCGATGTGGCGGGGCTGGTGCGCGACATCGCCGACGACTTGGCCGAGAGCGGGGCGGCGCTGTCGCTGACGGAGCGGCTGGGGGCTGTCTGCGGGACCATGGCCTGCCACGGCAGCGTGCGCGCGGGCCGGCGGCTGAGCGCGGCCGAGATGAACGCGCTGCTGCGCCAGATGGAGGCCACGCCCCACTCCGGCCAGTGCAACCACGGCCGCCCGACCTATGTGGAGCTGAAGCTCGCCGACCTGGAGCGGCTGTTCGGGCGGCGATGAGACGCGGCGTGTGGAGAAGGCGGATAGCTTGCTGCGTCCTTCGAGACGCCCTCGTCGGGGGCTCCTCAGGATGACGAGGCGTAGGGGTTTCGGAACGTTCGTCATGCTGGGGAAGGCCTTGGAAAACGCAGCCCTCGACGGGGTGGCGGCCCGCTTATGACCCCCTTGACCGCCTACGGCCTGTTCGCCGTCACCGCGATGCTGGTCTGCTACGCCCTAGACGCCCGCTCGCCCTGGTGGACGCTGGGGTTCGCGCTCTCATGCCTGCTGGGATCGAGCTACGGCTTCTTGCAGGGAGCCTGGCCGTTCGGCCTCGTGGAAGGCGTGTGGTCGGCTGTGGCCGCCTGGCGCTGGTGGCGGCGCATCCATCCGGCGAAGGGGCCGGGCGGCGCGCCGTGACCCGTGCAAAGCCGCATCGCCTTTTTAACCTTACCCGTTGATAATCGCACGATTCGACCACTCCCGGTCGAAGCGATCGGCGGTCGGGCAATCCATGCGCAAGTTGGCGGCGGCGCTCCTCAGCTGCGCCTACATCCTGGCCGCCCTGGCGGTCGCCGCCTTGATGTGGCGCAGCGGCGCGGGCTGGGCGGCGGGGCTCAGCGCGCTGATCGGCACGCTGGGGCTGGCCTTCGCGCTGCACGCCATGGTCGGGCGCATCTTCGACACCACCTCGCTGAAGGGCGAGATCGCCAAGCTGCGCGACGCCTACCGCATCATGGCCGACCACGTGGAGAGCACCCAGGACGCGCTGGAGGCGCTCGGCCGCACCATCCAGAGCGAGAGCGTCGAGCGCGCCGAGGCCATCGTGTCGGAGGTCCGCATGCTGGAGGAACTGGTTGCGCGCATGGGCGAGAGCCTGTCGGAGCGGCTGGACGACGCTACCCAGCAGCGCATCCAGACGCCGCGGATCGACCCTCAGCGCGCCGCCCTGCTGGAGACCGTGCGCGAGGCGCTGCAGGAGAACCGGGTCGATCTGTACCTGCAGCCGGTGGTCAACCTGCCCCAGCGCAAGACGCTGTTCTACGAGAGCTTCTCCCGGCTGCGTGACGCCACGGGGCGGGTGATGATGCCGGCCGAATACCTGGCCGTCGCCGAGCCGGAGGGGCTGGTGCAGGCCATCGACAACCTGCTGCTGTTCCGCTGCGTGCAGATCGTGCGGCGGCTGGCGTCCAGCGACCGCAAGGTCGGCATCTTCTGCAACATCTCGCCGGCCTCGCTGTCGGACGAGAGCTTCTTCCCGCAGTTCCTGGAGTTCATGCGCCAGAACAAGGACCTGTCCGGCGCGCTGATTTTCGAGCTGGGCCAGAAGGCCTTCCGCGAGCGCGGCTCGAAGGAAAGCCGGAGCATGGGCAAGCTGGCCGACCTGGGCTTCCGCTTCTCCATGGACAAGGTGAGCGATCTGGACCTCGACTACGCCGACCTGGCGCGCGCCGACGTCAAGTTCGTCAAGATCGGCGCCAGCGTGCTGCTGCAGCAACTCCAGGAGGAGGAGGGTCGGCTGGTGTTCCGCTCCGCGCCCGACATCTTGGCCGTCGACTACGCGCCGCTGCTGCGCCGCTACGGGGTGGAGATCATCGCCGAGAAGGTGGAGAACGAGCGCCAGGCCATCGACGTGCTGGAGCTCGACGTCGGCTTTGGCCAGGGCCACCTGTTCGGCGAGCCGCGCGCCATCCGCGAAGCCGTCTTGGCCGAGACAGCTCCGCCGGTGGAGTTCAACCGCGCGCCGCTGCGAGCCCGCGCCAGCGCGGCGTAAAGGGTAGGCCCGCGCTGCGGCGTCAGCCGCCAGAGGGCGGCAGGCCGCTCGCCGGCCCGCAACCTTGCTTAGGTCCTGAAGTCGAGATAGCGACGCTTGGCGGCCGTCGGCTTCGATGCCGCGAGCGGTCGTTGTTTGTAGTCAAGTCCGGTGGAAGGTTTCCATGTCTGCAGAATACAACTTGGACAATGCCCCAAGAATACGCCGGATCGTTCAAGCCGTGATGGATTTGCGCAGGGGCGACGTCTCCGGGGCGCGGGTGCTTGATCTCGGATGCGCCCACGGAGGCTATACGCTCGAGTTCGCCCGGCGCGGCGCGACGGCGCTGGGCATCGACGGGCGCCCAACCTGGGTCTCGCAGGCCGCCCAGACGGGTCGCGACGCCCGGATCGATGGCGCAAGCTTTGCCTGTGAGGACGTCAGGACGATCAGCCGGGCGACGTATGGCGCCTTCGACGTCGTGCTGTGTCTGGGCCTCCTCTACCACCTCGATGCGTCGGACGCCTTGGGTCTGCTGCGCACGATCCACGACATGTGCACCGACTTCGCCATCATCGACACCCAGGTGGCGCTAGGCCCCGACGAGACCCGCGAACTCGACGGCGAGACCTACGCCGGCTGGGTCTACCGGGAACACGTCGAGGGCGCGTCCCCCGAGGAGAAGGCGGCGATGCTCGGCGCGTCCCTGGACGACGAACTCTCGTTCTGGTTCACACGCTCGTCGCTCTTCAACGCGCTCAAGGCTGCGGGCTTCACCTCGGTGATGGAAGTCCGCAATCCGCTCGACAACATGTATCTGAACGGCGAACTCAAGCTTCACGAAGACGTCGTCACCCTCGTCGCCATGAAGGGACGCCCGATCGGCGACTTCATAGGCGCAGCGGCGGGCCAAAGGCCGGAGGAACGTTGGCCGGAAGCGGTCGACGACTACATTCTGGAACGGCCTTGGACCAGGCCTAAAGCCGTCGCGGCGGCGATGCCGCCCCCCGTATCCCGGCTGTCGCGCTGGCGCAGCCGGGTCGGGCGCGCCATTCGCACCCTCTCTTCGCCAAGAGGCTGAGGCGCGTCCGCGTCCGCTTGGGGCCGCGTCTCCCGAGCCGCAGTGGGGGACCTCCCCCGTACCGCTCGTGTCCGGCGCAAACCCCGGTAGACAGTCCCCGAGGCGTCGCCCGAGCGGCGGCTTGGAGGCGATCGGTCGTTGACCGCGGCTTCGGCGACCGCTAGCCGCCGCCCATGACCACGCCCCGCCTGCTCGCCGGCCTCCACGCGGTGGCCGACCGTTACGACGCGCTGTTCTGCGACGTCTGGGGGGTCG
>CAXTUT010000239.1:0-3803 GCA_964247465.1 uncultured Caulobacteraceae bacterium
GCAGGCGCTGGGAAAAGGGCTTGTGCATGTAGTCGTCGGCGCCGAGGTTGAAGCCCAGGATCTCGTCGATCTCCTCGTCCTTGGAGGTCAGCATGATCACCGGCATGTCGGAAGTCTGGCGGAGCCGGCGCAGCACCTCCATGCCGTCCATGCGGGGCATCTTGACGTCCAAGATCACGACGTCGGGCGGATCGGCCTCCAGCTCCTGCAGTCCGGAAACGCCGTCGTGGAACGCCTTGACCTCGTGGCCGTGGCTTTCCAAGGCGAGCGAGACGGACGTGGTGATGTTCTCGTCGTCGTCGATGAGCGTGATCTTCGCCATGTCCGCAAGGTGGTCCGTTCCAAACCCGGTCGCAAGCGGCGCGTAGAGACGCAGACTTCAGGCGGATTTAAGCCCAAGTCTTGCATTCGCGTCCCCGATCGCGCGCCGGCCAGGTCTTAGGGCGCCGACAAGCCGGGCTTGGTGAGGTCCTTGCCCTCGTTCGCCGACCACCCGCCGCCCAGCGCCTTGTAGAGTGAGACGAGGTCCACGGCGAGCTGACCCTGGTTCTGCACCAGCATGTTGCGGCTGTTCAGCTCCGTCTCTTCGGAGTTCAGCACGGTGGTGAACGTCGCCAGCCCCACTTCGTACTGCTGGCGCGAGATCAGCAGCGAGTTGGTCGAGGCGTTGAGCGAGGCCTGAACCGCGCCGATCCGGCGCTGGTCGGCGGCGTAGCGGCTCAGCGCGTCCTCCACGTTCTCGATCGCGGTCAGCACGGTCTTCTTGTAGTTGTAGTAGGCCTCGTCCTGCTGGGCGCGGGCGGCGCGGATGGCGCCGCGGGTGCGCCCCCCCTCGAACAAGGGCCACTGGATCAGCGCTGCGCCCACCGATGTGGCGTTGCCTCCGTTGAAAGCGCCGCTGAAGGTGTTGCTGGCTATGGCCCCGAGCGTGATGACGTCGAAGCGGGGATAGAGGTTGGCGACCTGCACGCCGACCTGGGCGGTGGAGGCGGCGAGCTGGCGTTCGGCCTCGTGCACGTCGGGGCGGCGTCGCAGCAGGTCGGACGGCAGCCCCACCGGCAGCGTCTGAGGCAGTGTGGGCAACGGCTTATCGGGCGAGGCGACCAGAAGCTGCGGCTCCAGCGCTTCGGGATCCTGGCCGAGCAGTACGGCGATGGCGTGGATCTGCTGGCGGATCTGCGATTCGATCTGGGGGATTGCGGCTATGGTGGCCTGGACCTGGGCCTCCTGCTGGTTGACGTTGACGCGGTTGACGAAGCCGGTCTGGCGCTGGTCTTTGATGATGGCGAAGATGGCCTGCTGGCTCTTCACCTCGGCCTGGGCGATGGCGACCTGGACCTGCAGGTCGCGCAGCGTGAGATAGTCGGTGGCGAGTTCGGAGGTGAGCGACACCTCCGCGTCGCGCTTGGCCCAGACCTGGGCCTGGGTGGTAGCGCGCGCGGCCTCCACGCTGCGTCTTACGCCGCCGAACACGTCGACCTCCCAGGTGGCGTCGAAGGCCGGCGAGAAGAGGTTGAGGTGGGAGAGGCCCCCGGACTGTGCGGCCGCCCCCTCCCCGGCTGCTCCCGCCGCGCCGGTCTGGCCTGCGCCGCTGAAGATGCTCGTCGTCAGGGCGCTATCGGCGTTCTGGTTCAGCCGGGCGACCGTGCCGTTGAAGCCGACGTGGGGCAGGCCCGCGGCGCCGGAGACGACCACCTGCTCGCGCGCCTGGCGGATGCGGGCGTAATCGGTCTGGATGTCGAGGTTGTCGCGCAGCGCACGGGCGATCAGCTCGTCCAGCATGGGATCGTGGAACTGGGTCCACCAGTGGGCGATCTGGGCCTCGTCGGGTGGGGCGTCGGAGGTCTGGCTGAGCGGAGCCTGCGCCTTGCCGGCCAGGTCGCTGTATCGGGTGGGCGTCTGGATTTGCGGGCGGACATAGTCAGGGCCGACGGTGCAGGCGCCGAGCGCCAGCAGGGCCAAAGCCGCCGCCGCAGCTCCGGCTTTTCGGGTCGTGGACTCCATCGAAGCGCGCCCTCCTGCGCCGCCATCGGCCGAGCTGCGTCCTTTCATCAACAAAACCCGCTGCAGGCAACTGAGCTCGAGCGAGATTGCGGCTCTAGACGCTCTTTGGCGCCTGGCGCGGGTTGAAGGCCAGTTCCGACACCATCCGGCGTCCGTCGCGGCGCGAAAGCTGAACCGCCACGTCGACCATGGCGCCCACATAGTCCACGATCTCGCCGCGACCGAGATTGGCGCCGGACTGCAGCACCATCAGCGCGATCTGGTCCACCGCCGCGCGGGGGCTGTCGGCGTGCACGGTGGTGATCGAGCCCGGATGACCGGAGTTCACCGCGCGCAGGAAGCTGTAGGCCTCAGCGCCCCTGAGCTCGCCCAGTATGATGCGGTCCGGCCGCATGCGCAGCGAGGCCTGCAGCAGCGCTTCGGCGGTGACGTTGGCTTCGCCCAGCTCGCCGCGCACTGCGATCAGGCCCACCGCATTCGGCTGGGTCACGCGCACCTCCGGCGTATCCTCGATCAGCACGAGCCGCTCGTGGACAGGGATTTCCTTCACCAGGGCGTTCAGGAAGGTCGTCTTGCCGGTGGATGTGCCGCCGGAAACGATGATGTTCTTGCGGGCCTGCACCGCGCCCCGCAGAAAGTCGGCGATCCGGCCCTCGTCCAGCGCGGCCTGCAGCGCCTGATCGACCTGCGAGCGGTCGTCCAGGTTCGAGCGACGCGCCTGGTCGAACGCGCCGGCGCTGGCGTAGTCGTCCAGGCTGAGGTCGTTGACCACGTGCTTGCGGATAGCGATGGCCATGGGACCGCGCGTCGCCGGCGGCGCTACGATCTGCACGCGCGCGCCGTCGGGCAGGGTGGCGCTCAGCAGCGGGTTCTCGCGGTTGACGCCCTGGTGCGCGGCGGCGGCGATCTGGCTGGCCAGCCGCCACAGGGCCTGGTCGGTCAGCTCGGGCGCGGCATGGCGCTGGGCCTCTCCGCCGAGCGTCTCCACCCACACCTCGCCCGGGGTATTGATCAGGATGTCGGTGACGTCGGGCCGCTCCAGCCACAGGCTGAGCGGGCGCAGATAGGCTTCGAGATAGACGCCGCGCTCGATCAGCCGCGGGCTCATGGCGCCGCAGCGGCGGGGGGCGCGAGCTCGGCCACCGGCGTGAAGTCCAGGTCGCGCTGCACGAAGATGCGGATCGGCGTGCCCTGGGCCACCTTGATGGTGGGTGGAATGTCGGTCGGAACAAGACCGGAGGTGGCGCCGCCGGTTCCTCCCGACGAGGAGTTGACCACCACCGCGGTGGAGGAGTTGCTGGAGGCGGCGACATAGGCCGCCGCCTGCAGCACCGTCAGCAGCACCGCCCCGCTGAACCGCTCGAAGAAGTGGCGGTCGACCTTGCCGGCCAGGCCTGCGCGTCCCAGCGTGTCGCCGCCGCCCGAGCCGATCTGGATCGAGCCGCCGTCCGGGCGCAGCACCCGCGTCCAGACCACGAAGATGCGCGATTGGCCGAGCGCCACGGCGCTGCGATATTCGCCGATCACCCGGCTGCCGCGCGGGATCAGCACGTTGAAGCCGTCGAAGCTGCGCACGTCGCGGCTGACCACCGCGCGGGCGAAGCCCGGCAGATCGGAGTTCAGCGCCGTCTCCAGCACCGCGGGGATGATCGTCCCCTGCGGCGCCAGGGTGGACTGGTGGCGCAGCATCGTGGCGCTGGCGTGCTCGGGCTCCGCTCCCGTCTCCACGCGTGAGGCGAACTGCTCGTCGGCGTTGAGGCCCGCGGTCCCCGGGCGGGGGACGGCGCCGGACTTCGCGC
>CAXTUT010000240.1:0-3801 GCA_964247465.1 uncultured Caulobacteraceae bacterium
AGGGCGATGCGGGCGCGCTGTTCTCCGGCTTTCTGTTTTCGGGGCTTTGCGTGGAGGCCGAGCGGGGCGTGGCGGGGCTGTCGGTCCTGTTCGGTCCGCTGGCGCTGCTGCCGTTTCTGACCGACGTGCTTCTGACCCTGCTGGTCCGGGCACGCCGCGGCCAAAGCCTGCTGGAGGCGCACCGAGACCACCTGTATCAGCTCTGGCTGCAGACCACCGGACATCCGCACGCGGCCCTGGCCTGGCGGGTCGCCGCGATCATGACGGCTTACGGCGGTTACGCGCTCCTGCTGCAGCGGGCTGGTCCGGGCTGGCGGCTCGTCGTGTTCGCCGGCGGCCTGGCGGTCTGCGTGGCGGGCTGGCTAAGTTGGCGCCGCGCCCTGGAGCGACGCGCTAAGCGCCCGCTGTCGCCGGATGCAGCGGCGGCCTGAGCGGCGCAGCTTGTAGCCGCCGTCACGCTCCATTCCCATGGACTTGTGGCCGTCGCTGATAAGGAAGATGATCCCCGCAGTCAGCGTGGAGCGTCTCATGATAGCCTTTGTCCTCGCGGCGGCCCTGGTCGGCGCCGTCCACGGTCCGACGGACCCCGCGACGCAAGCCTCCATCGACACGCCTGCGCCCCTGTTCCCCTCCTCGACGGCGATCTTCAACCCTGGACTGGCCGGCCCCGGCGATCACCTGCTCTGTCATTTCGAGCTGGAGCCCGGCAGCCGCTTTGGTCACCAGATCTGCCTGACGCGGGAGGACTGGGCGTTCCTGGCCGCCAACGGACAGGGTTTTCTCGAGTTCATCCAGGCGCGCAGCAATCAGTTCCAGTTCACCAGGCAGCTATCGGTCGGCGGCGGCGGCGGCGGCGTTCGAGGCGTTCATGTCACCGCCGCGAAAGCCGGTCACTGACGCCGTCATAATGTCGCCGTCGCTCGGCGAGGCCCGCGCCGGGGCCAGCTTTCGTCCGGCAGTCTAGGCGCCACGACGCCCGGAAGGCCACGTTCAGCTTGCGGCCGTAGTGGCGACACGGACACCCGTGGCAGGGCTGTCGCGAAGACCTTAGTATACCACGGGCCTGTATCTTGCTGGCGGCCCGGGAGGGACTCGAACCCCCGACCTCCGCTTTAGGAAAGCGCTGCTCTATCCTGCTGAGCTACCGGGCCAGACGCGTCCCGCTTACCCGGTTTGGCGCAGGGGCGGAAGCGCTGCGGCGCTCAGTGCTGGGTTTCCGGCATCCGCACGACCAGGCCGTCCAGGGCGTCGACCACCTTGATCTGGCAGGACAGGCGCGAGTTCGGCTCCACCGCCTCGGCGAAGTCCAGCATGCTCTCCTCCATGGCCGAGGGCGCGCCGGTCTTGTCCGACCAGGCGGGATCGACATAGACGTGGCAGGTGGCGCACGCGCATGCGCCGCCGCAATCCGCGTCAATGCCCGGCACGTTGTTCTTCACCGCGCCCTCCATCACGCTGAGGCCGGTTTTCACCTCCACGGTGTGCTCTGCGCCGCTGAACTCGATGTAGGTGATCTTGGCCATGGGCTCCGTCGGGTGAGGTGAGGGAAGAGGGGCGGTCTAGGCCGCGACCGCCTTCATGGAAACGGACACGTCGCGCAAGCGCTCGGTCAAGACGGGCCTTCGCGAACCGATGAGCTGGCGGCCGGCCATGAACTCCGGCGGTGCGTTGATCGCCTCCACCGCCTGGACCTGATCGCAGGCGTTCAGGTGGAAGACGGCGAAGCGCGCGCTGGCGGGCTCGCCCCGGACGACCGTTTGCACCGCATCGAACGGCAGCCCTGCTATCTGAAGCTTCAGGTCGTACTGGTCGGACCAGAACCACGGCGTCTCCGGCGCGGGCGAGGCCGTGCCGCAGAGGTCGGCTGTGGCCTGCCGCGCCTGTTCCAGCGCATTGGGTACGCTCTCCAGGCGATGGCTGCGACCATAGAGCGGCAGAGGGCGCCGGGTGCAGTCGCCGATGGCGTGGATGCGCCCGTCGCTCGTGCGCGCGGCGAGGTCCACCACCACGCCGTCGTCGCAGGCTAGGCCCGCGGCTTGCGCCAGCTCCTGGTTCGGCGCGGCCCCGACGCCCACCAGCACCACGTCGCAGGCGAGTTCGCCGCCGTCGGCGAGGCGCACGCGGCTCACCCGCCCCGCCTCGCCTTCAAGCGCGCTCACGCCCGCGGCCAGCCGGAAGGTCACGCCCTGCGAGCGGTGGTAGTCGTGCAGGAACGACGAGAGGGCCTCGTGGGCGACGCGCGCGAGCAGCCGCGGCTGAAGCTCCACCACGGTGACCTCCGCGCCCAGCGCCCGGGCGGAGGCGGCCGCCTCCAGCCCTATGTATCCGCCGCCGATGACGGCCAGCCGCACGCCGGGCGCGAGCACGGCCTTTAATCGGTCCGCATCGGCGGCCGTGCGAAGCTCGAGCACGCCGCCGAGCTCCAGACCGGGCAGGGGGATGCGGCGGGCGCGCGATCCGGTCGCCAGGATCAGGCGGTCGTAGGCCAGCGCCTCGCCGCCCTGCAGCGTCACGTGGCCGCCGTCGGCCGCGCGCTCGATCCGCTCTACCCGCGCACCGAGCCTCAGGACGATGTCAGAGTCGGCGTAGAAAGCGTGCGGGCGCAGAGCCAGCGAGGCGGCATCGGCCAGGCCCTTCAGCCAGGCCTTGGACAGGGGCGGCCGCTGGTAGGGCGCTTCGGGCTCCTCCCCGACCAGGGTGACGGGGCCGGTCCAGCCGTGCTGGCGCAGCAGGGCCGCGGCGGTTCCGCCCGCATGGCCGGCGCCGACGATCACGACGCGGCCGTCCGTCTCCCCCAAGGCCGTTCGCTCCTTTTGCACAACCGTCGAAGGCCTGCGCTCGCCGCCTTGCCGCGGTCGATAGCGCATGGGAAACCGCACGTCCATGCGGGGTTCGGAGCGTCTCGGCGTCCAAAAACGGTTCGCTTCGGCGCAGGCGCTGGAGCGCTTCGGCGCCGATCTGGGGCCAAGGCTGAAGGCAGGCGAGGCGGTGTGCCTGTTCGGGCCGTTAGGCGCAGGCAAGAGCACCTTGGCGCGCGGACTGATCCGCGTCCTGACGCATGCGGACCAGGACGTGCCGAGCCCGACCTTCACCCTGATGCAGACCTATGCGGGGCCAAATTTCGCCATCGCTCACCTCGACCTCTACCGGCTGAAGTGCGCCGAGGAGGTCTTCGAGCTCGGGCTGGACGAGGCGCTGGAGCAAGGCGCGGCGGTGATCGAGTGGAGCGAGCGGCTGGACGGCGCGTTGCCGCCCGACCGGCTCGACGTGCGGCTGGAGATCACAGGCGACGGCGACCGGCTCGCGACGCTGCAAGGACATGGCGTATGGAGCCGGCGTGAACACGATCTTCTCTGATCCGCGCGGCGCCCACGCCGCCGCGCCCGACCTGTCCGGCCGCCCCGACGCGCGTGAGGCCTTCCTGCGCGCACATGGGCTGGGCGACGCCACGCGCGAGCCGATGACCGGCGACGCCTCCACCCGCGCCTACGTGAGGCTGCACCGCGGAGGCGGTCGTGCGCCCCTGATCCTGATGGACGCGCCGCCAGCGGCGGAGAGCGCCACCGCGGCGGCCGACGCGACCCCTGCCGAGAGGATCGCGCTCGGCTACAACGCGGTCACGCGGCTGGCCGGCGGCCGGGTCGACGCCTGGGCGGCGGTGGCCGCCTTCCTGCGCGCACGCGGCCTTTCCGCGCCGGCCGTCCAGGCGCTAGACGCCGGGCTGGGCTTTGCGGTGCTGGAGGACCTGGGCGCCGATCTGTTCCGCGATCGCCTCGACGCTGGCGAGGACGCGATCGAGGT
>CAXTUT010000241.1:0-3792 GCA_964247465.1 uncultured Caulobacteraceae bacterium
GGCCAGGCCGACGAAGAGGATGGAGAACAGCTGCGATCCGGACGGCAGGGCGTAAACGGCCGCGCTCATGGCCGCCGCGCTGGCGCAGGCGAGGGAGGTCAGGGCGAGCATGACCGGGCGGGTGCCCAGGCGGGCCAGCAACCAGCCCACCGCGATCGCGCCCACGATGGCCGACAGGCTCACCGTCAGAGGGCCGCGCAAGGCCGTGGCCAGGGGGAGATGCAGATCGACCAGGATCACGGTCAGCCAGCCGCCCACCGCATAGGTCGCGCAGCTGTTGGCCAGCACGCTCAGCCAGAGGCCGAGGTTCACGCGCGTGTTGTCCCGCGTGAACACGCCGCCGCCGCTCGGCCGGGGCGGCTCCAGCTCCAGGGTCTCCCAGTCGACGCCGGGCGGCCGGGCGAAGGCGCGGCTCAGCAAGGCTGCGGCCTGCGGCCGGCGCCCGTTCAGGATCAGGAAGCTCGGCGATTCCGGCAACCCCCACAGCAGCCCGCCCGCGAGAAGCAGGCACAGGGCGCCGACGCCGGCGAAGCCGTAGCGCCAGCCGTAGTGCGGCAGGACCCACGCCGCCGCCGCCGAGCCGAGCACCGCGCCGAGGGGGATGCCGATGGTCATGATGCTGATGGCCTTGCCCGCGGCGCGGCGGGGCATCCACTCGCTTATCATCGCGGTGGCGACCGGGAAGGCGGCCCCGAAGCCCAGCCCGGTGATGAAGCGGCAGGCGATGAACATGGAGGGCGTGGTCGCGGTGGCGCAGACCAGGGTCATCAGCCCGAACACGGCCACCGAGGACACGAGCGTGGGCTTGCGGCCGTAGCGGTCGCCGGTCCAGCTGCCGACCAGGGTGCCGAGCAGCATGCCGACGAGGGCGGCGGCGAGCAGCGGCGCGAAATGCGGCTTGGTCAGCCGCCACTCGTGCATCAGCTTGGGCGCCGAGAAGGCCGCCAGCAGAAGATCGATCCCGTCCACGATCATCACGCCCGTCAGCATCGCGACCACGCCGCGTTGCGTCCAGCCGATCGGCGCGGCGTCCAGCACGTCTCGATAGCGGGTCGGCATGGTTCGTCCTTATACGGGCAGCAGATTGAGACGTCGGCCCCGCGGGATGTCTCGGAGCCCGATATCGCGCAGCCGACCCGAACGGCCGACGGCGTCGCTCAGGTCAGCGCGATCCCTCACCATACGGTTCGCTCGACGGCGCGCGGGTCCAGCATGATGAAGGCCGGATCGTTGAAGTACATCGTGGCGCGCGTGTCCCGGTCGTACGGCGGCCAGGCGGGAAGCCGCCCTGTACCGGGATCGCCCGAGCGGGCGAAGGCCGCCCAGGCCCCGCTCATCTGGCGCGAGACTTCGAAGCGAGCGGGGTCATCGCCCAGGATGGGATGCTCGGGGTGCGCGAACACCAGCGGAAGATCCAGGATGTGGGGCGTCCGGAACTTGCCGCCGTGGACGTCGGTCTCGAAGGCCAGGACGTACATGTACACCGGAGCGCCATTCTGCCCGGCCTTCATCTCCGCCAGGCGGATCGCCTTGCGGCGGAAGATGAAGTCGGTCGTGACGGCCAGCAGGAGCTCGGTCGCGCCGGCGTCGGGCCTGCCTGCCTCATACACGCCCAGGATGCGCTCGCTGTCGGCCCCGAGCATTCCCCGCAACATGCCCTTCATCTGCCCAGCCTGCATCTCGTACAGGCCCGGCATGGCGGCGAAGAAGAAGGTCGTCTCCGTCGCGCAGGTGCCGATCAGGAGCGGCACGTCGACGCTCGAAGGAAAAATTCCCGCGTCGAAGCTGTCGTGGGACAGGGTGACGCCGTCGACGAAGGGCTCGAACTCCGCGGCGGGCTTTCCGCTCGGCGGAGCGAAGAGGTTCGGCATGAGGCGGATCTGGGCCTCCACAAGGCGTTCGGGCTCGACGTCGAGTAGCGTGTCGAGGTCTTCGAGGCCGAGCCCCAGGTCCGAAAGGAGAGCCTTGGCGCCGTCGGTCGACTGTTCGGGGGATTGCGCCGCCATCTGGGCGCCGCTCTGGATGATCGCCTTGTGGAACAGGCCCTTCGCCTCCGGCATGGCGAGAAGCACGGAGACCTTCAGCCCGCCGCCGGACTCGCCGAAGAGGGTGACGTTGTCGGGATCGCCGCCAAAGGCTTCGATGTTGGCCCGGACCCAAGCCAGGGCGTCCACAAGGTCGAGCAGGCCGACGTTGCCGGGCCGGTCGCGAGCCCACTCCCGATCCAGCCCGGCAAGGTTCAGGAAGCCGAGCACCCCGACCCGGTGGCGCACGGTCACGACGACGACCTCGCCCTCTCGGGCTAGGTTCTCCCCGTCGAACCACCAGACGGGCGGCGTCTCGCCGAAGTATTTGCCGCCGTGGCACCAGACCATGACGGGGAGCCTGCGCGTCGACGCGACGTCCGGCGTCCACACGTTCAGGGTGAGGCATTCCTCGCTTTGCCTGAGCCAGCGGTCGTGGTCCGGGCCGCCCTGGGCCATGAGGGCCTCGAGCTCCGCGCTCGTCGTGTGCATGTCGCGCGACTCGGGCTGGATCGCGCGAGGCCCGAACTCGGCGGCGTCCCGCACGCCCTCCCACGGCGTGACGGGAGATGCGCGCCGCCAGCGCCGGCGTCCGCCGACGTCCTGACCGTACGGGACGCCCTTGAACGCAGCGATCCCGCCGGAGACATACCCGCGTATCCTCCCCGAGGCGATGCCGACGTCCACGTCTGCTGGCATCGTCGCGGCCGTCTCCTGCTCAGAACTTCGTCGAGACGCGGACGCCGTAGGTCCGTGGGTCGGAGGGAATGACCACGCCGAGGCCGCCGATGGCGTTGTTGGCGGCGAAGGTGGGGGTGCGCAACCCCTCCAGGTTCCGCACATAGCCGGTGAGGCTCCAGCGGCTGTCGCTCTTGCTGAAGGTCACGAAGGCGTTGGACCTGAAGGTCGGGTTGACGAGCTCGTAGGACGCATACTCGAACCCGTCATAGTGGCTGGACCGGTACTGGGTGTCGGCGCCGGTGACGATCTTGAACTCGCCCACGTCGAAGGTCTGCTGGGCGGCGAAGTTGAGCGTCCACTTCGGGGAATTGAACGCGGGCTTGCCGGAGCAGTTGACGTTGTAGAGGGTCGCGCCGTCCGGGGTGACGGCGCAGGTGGTGAAAGGTGGCGCGCTGTGGCCGGCCGGAGCCTGGTAGATGAAATTCTTGTAGTCGGTGTCGAGGTACTGGACGTCGCCGCTGACCAACGTGGTCGGCGTGACCAGAATGCGTCCGTCGAGCTCGGCGCCCCTCACGGTGGACTTGCCGATGTTCTGGGTGAAGTTGCTCTGATCGCCCGCCAGGTCGATCCCGATGTGGGAGAGCTGCTGGTCGCTGTAGTACCAGTCGAACACCTCCAGGTTCAGCTGAGCCCGGTTGCCGAAGAAGCGGTTCTTGGATCCGAGCGTCAGGGCCGTGATGTATTCGGGTCCGAAGGTCGGAAAACCGACGGCCAGGTTGAACCCTCCCGAGCGATAGCCCGTCTCCACGCTGCCGTAGAGGAGCGACCGCGGCGTCACGTCGTATTCAACCGCCCCGCGATAGGTGGGCACGCCGGTGTACTGGCGGCCGTCCTCCACCACGTCGCTTCGGGAGATGATGGTGCCCGCCACGGGTCCGCGGCCCGTCGGCACGCCGAAGCCCGGAACTGGAAACGGGATCTGGTTGAAGCCGCTGATCGGCTGGAACAGCGGCGCGTTAGGACAGGCGGCCGCCGTGCAGACCAGGGTCAGGTTGTTGGCCTGGCCGTCGAAGCGCTTCTCGTCATA
>CAXTUT010000242.1:0-3779 GCA_964247465.1 uncultured Caulobacteraceae bacterium
CCCCAGCCCCGCCCGCAGCCTCCAGCCGCACGCGCGGCTCGCCATCTTCTGCGCGGGCGAGCACGCTCACCTCGTGGCCCGCTTCGGCCATGGCCTGAGCCAGCGCCTGCGTCCACACCGCGACGCCGCCCGGCGGCGAGGAGTCCTGGCCGTCTGCGCGCGGATACTGTTGTGACAGCAGGCAAAGCCTGAGCCGGTCGGCGTCAGCCCGGATACGAGCGGTTCGCCAGCCTTGCGAAGTGGGGGAGGCGGAGGCCTCCTCCGCAGGCGTCGCCGGGTCCAGGAGGCGGCGGGGTCCGCTGAGCGCCGCGCGGACGCCGCCGGCGACGCCGGCTCCGATCTGGTCCAGCAGGCGATCGGCCTGCGCGGGGTCGATCACCGCGGTATCGCGCCGCCAGGCCGTATCGTGCCGCAGACCGTCCGCGTAAGCCTGCAGGTGGTCGGCGACCGCCGCCAGCCCATGGCGAGGCGCAGCGTGGCGCATGGCGAAATAGGCCGTGGAGCGCACGCAGGCTGAGAGGTCCAAGGGCGCGCGGTCGGCCCTGCGCTGGGCGTTGGGCGCATAGGCGTGGTGCACCTCGGCCTGCGGCGCGACCGCGAGCCGCCATCCGGCCTCCGCCAGGCGCAGGCAGACGTCGGTCTCGTCCAGGAAGTAGGCGTAAGCCTCGTCGAAGCCGCCGATCTCGAGCAAGGCGCGCCGGCGGAACGAGCTGTTGGTCCCGGTCAGGCTGAGATAGCGCTCCACGCCCGGGCCGGGCGTGTCTAGGCGGGCGCGTCGCACGCCGCCCACCTCGGCGGAGCGGCCATAGCGGTCGGCCGCCACGACCTTGCACTGGAAGCCGATCCCGGTGTGGTCGCGGATGAAGCCGCCGACGCCGCCCACCTGCGGATCGAGGTAGGCCGCGCACAGGTGTTGGAGCCAGTCGGGCTCGGGCGCGGCGTCGTCGTCGAGGAAGGCGACCACATCGCCTTCCGCCATGCGCAAGCCGATGTTGCGCGACCGTGCGAGGTTAGCGCTTTCGCAGACGGCGGTGCGGACCCTGCGGCCGTGGCGGGCCAGCACCTCGGCGGTGTCGTCGCTACAGGGCCCGGCGACGACGACGACCTCGAAGGCCGGGTGGCGCTGGTAGGCCAGGGCGCAGAGCGCACGGTCGAGCCAGGGCGCGCGGTCCAGAGTGCAGACCACCACCGACACGGTGCGCGGCGGCGAACGCCGGTCCACCGGAAGCGGAAGGCGGAACGGGGCCACCGCTGTTTCCAAGGCCTCCACGCGGGCGGCGAGCGCTTCCGCTGCGGCCAGCGCCACCTGCAGTCGCGTATCGGACGCAGCCTGTACGCCGGGCGGCGGGCGCGGCGGCGCCGATGGAGGCGGCGCCTGCACGATCTGAACGGGGCGCCCCATCAGTCCTTTGACCGCCCAGACGAGACGGGAGACCAGGCCGCCGACCTTCGGCATCGTGCGCAGCCGCGCATAGCCTTCCCGCCACCTGTCCACGCCCTGAGCCCCCACCCACGTCGCCGATTTGGACCTAGAAAGTTGCGTTTCACAAGATGCAATCAGAACCTGCCGTCTTGCGCGGGCGGCTTTGCTTTGGGCTCCGCTCGCGGTAGGGCGCAGCATGGGTGAGAGGCTTGGCCGTGTGCTGGTGATCGCCGGGTCCGACAGCGGCGGCGGCGCGGGGCTGCAGGCCGACGTAAAGACCATCACCGCGCTCGGCGGCCACGCCTGCACCGCCGTCACCGCGGTGACGGTGCAGAACACGCTGGGGGTCAGCCGGGTGTTCGCCATTCCCGCCGACATCGTGCGCGAGCAGGGGCTGGCGGTGCTCGGCGACATCGGCGCCGACGCGCTCAAGCTCGGCATGCTCGGCGATGCGGCGCAGGTGGAGGTCGCCGCCGAACTGATCGAGGCGGCCGGGGGTGCGCCTGCGGTGATCGACCCGGTGATGAGCGCCAAGGGCGGCGCCATGCTCGCCTCGGCCGCCGCCGTGGCGGCGCTGCGCGAGCGGCTGATCCCGCTTGCGGCTCTGCTGACGCCCAATGCGCCCGAAGCCGAAGCGCTGACCGGGCTGCGCGTGCAGACGCCCGACGACCTCGGCCGGGCGGCCGACGCTCTGCTGCGCGCCGGCGCACAGGCCGTGCTGGTGAAGGGCGGCCACCTGGCCGGCGACACGGTGGTGGATGTCCTGGCCACGCCGGCCGGAGAGACGCGCTTTCAGGCCGCGCGCATCGACAGCCGTCACACCCACGGCACCGGTTGCACGCTGGCGTCAGCGATCGCTGCGCACCTGGCGCGCGGCATGGCGCTTGGGGTCGCCGTGGAAGACGCCCGCGCCTATGTCCGCGGCGCCATCGTGCATGCTCCGGGCTTCGGCGCTGGCCACGGCCCCATGCACCACGGCTGGCGGCTGGCGGCCCGGCCCGCTACGTCTGAGATGCCCGCTACGTCTGAGATGCCCGCTACGTCTGAGATGAAGGAGTAGCCGATGCGACAGTGGACCGTGGACGCCTTCGCCGACCGGCCTTTCCGGGGCAATCCGGCGTGCGTGCTGGAGCCCCTCGACGCCTGGCCCGACGACGCCTGGATGCAGTCGCTGGCGGAGGAGAACAGGCAGGCCGAGACCGCCTTTCTGCGCCGCACCGAGGAGTCGGATCGCTTCGAGTTGCGCTGGTTCACCCCGTCCATCGAGGTGCCGCTATGCGGCCACGCCACCCTGGCCAGCGCCCATGTCCTGTTCGAGGAGCTCGGGTTGACCGCGGAGGCTGTGCGCTTCGAGACCCGCCGCTCGGGCCGGCTCGGCGTGCGGCGGATGGAGACCGGCTATCGAATGGATCTCCCGGCCGCCCGGACCACGCCCATCGCTGCGCCGCAGGGCTTGGCCGACGCCTTGGGCGCCGAGCCGGTGCAAGTCTTCGCGAGCCGTTTCCTGCTGGCGATCCTGGCCGATGAGACGACGGTCCGAACGCTTCGGCCCGACCTCGCGGCGGTGGAGCGCGTCAGCGAGGGCGCCAGCGAGCGCGGCAACGTCATCGTCAGCGCCGCCGCCGACGACGGCAAGCCTTACCGGGTCGTCAGCCGCGTCTTCGCACCGGGATCGGGCATTCCCGAAGACCCCGCCACGGGTGCGGCGCACTGCATCCTCGCGCCCGTCTGGGCGGCCAAGCTGGGGCGGCTGCAGCTCGACTTCCACCAGGCCTATCCCGGTCGCGGCGCCGATCTTCGTTGCGAAGTCGCCGGCGAGCGTGTGCTCATCGGGGGCCAGGCGGTCACCGTGATGGAGACGCGCCTGCGCGTGTAGCCGAGTGATGACGGGCCGGATCGCTCCGGCCCGTCCTCAAGCCCGAGGCTCAGCAGCGGTAGGGATGGAATTGGCAGAACCGCGCCCGCGGGCCGTAGAAGTGGTGGTAGGGATGATAGAAGTGGTGGCGATGGTAGTAGCCGTACGGCTGGGCCGTCGCGGCCGGGGCGGCCGCGCCGACGGCGCAGGCCGCGGCCAGGGCGGCGATCACGATTGTCTTCATGTCCAGTCTCCGTTGAGGCGGCCAGGGCGCCTCGCCGGAAACGGCTAAGCTGGCCCTGCGATCCGTCGCGACCCCGACGGGTGTCGGAAGCTGCGACATCACGTCGCAATAACCGGCTTTTGCGACTGAACTCGCCGTGAACGCCGCCCGGCCTGTCTGTTCACGCGCCTTGCGTTTCGAGGCGATCTGAGGTCCTTGGCAGGCGGGCCACACCCTCCCAACGGGGTGCAGTCCATCTGCAAGGATGGGAGACATCG
>CAXTUT010000243.1:0-3772 GCA_964247465.1 uncultured Caulobacteraceae bacterium
CGGCTGACGCGCCCGGTGACGAGCCGGCTCAGGCCGCTGGCGGGATCGAAGCGCGCCGTGCGCGCCAGGCCGCCATCCACCACCACACGCACGCCCTCCAGCGTCAGGCTGGTCTCGGCTATGGCGGTGGCCAGCACCACCTTGCGCACCCCCGGCGGCGCGGGCGCGACGGCCCGGTCCTGCGCCTCAGGCGAAAGCGCGCCGTAGAGCGGGTGCACCTGCACGTCGCTGCGCCCCGCCAGCCGCTCGGCCAGCGCCGCCTCCACCCGATGGATTTCAGTCGCGCCCGGCAGGAAGGCCAGCACCCCGCCGTCTTCTTCGGTAAGCGCTGTGAGCACCGCGCGCGTCACCTGCGGCTCCAGCCGCGCGGCCGGGTCGCGGCCGAGATGGCGCGTCTCCACCGGAAAGGCGCGGCCCAGGCTTTCCACCACCGGCGCGTCGCCGAGCAGGGCGGACACGCGCGCACCGTCCAGCGTCGCCGACATGACCAGCAGGCGCAGGTCTTCGCGCAGCGCCGCCTGGGCGTCGCGGGCGAGCGCCAGGCCGAGGTCGGCGTCCAGGCTGCGCTCGTGGAACTCGTCGAACAGCACCGCGGCGACGCCGTCCAGGCCCGGGTCGTCCAGGATCATGCGCGTGAACACGCCCGCGGTGACCACCTCGATGCGGGTGGCGGCCGATACCTTGGCGTCCAGCCGCACGCGGTAGCCCACCGTGTGACCGACCGGCTCGCCCAGCGTCGAGGCCATGCGCGCCGCGGCGGCTCGGGCGGCGAGGCGGCGAGGCTCCAGCACCAGGATGCGCCCATCCTCCCGCCATGCCGCCTCCAGCAGCGCGAGCGGAACGCCCGTGGTCTTGCCCGCGCCCGGCGGCGCGACGAGCACGACGGCTGCGCGGTCGGCCAGCGCCGCCTGAAGCTTGGGCAAGACGTCGTTGATCGGGAGCATGAGAGGGCGTCTTAGCTCAGGCAGGACGCTAACGCCGCGCCCGGTTGCGTGCAGACCAGCGTCTCTCTAACGTCACCGGAAGGCGACGCCGATATCGAAGCGTCGACGTGGGGGACAGATCCGCATATGGCGTCGATCACAGTGGGCCGCGGTAGCCGGCTCGCACTCAAGAAGTCCATCGCCCAAATTCAGCGTGAGGCGAATAATCACGAGCTGAAGCGGACGCTAGGTGCGCTGAACCTGGTCAGTCTCGGTGTCGGCACCATCATAGGGGCGGGCATCTTCGTTCTTACCGGCCAAGTGGCGTCCGCCAACGCGGGACCGGCGATCCTGCTGTCTTTCGTCGTCGCGGGGGTCGCCTGCGCCCTCGCGGGCCTCTGCTATGCGGAACTATCTTCAACCATGCCCGTCTCCGGGTCCGCCTACACCTATGCCTACGGAACGCTCGGGGAGGTGTTCGCCTGGGTCATGGGCTGGCTGCTGGTGCTGGAGTACGGAGTCGCCGCCGCCGTCGTCGCGGTCGGATGGTCAGGGTACGTCGTCTCGCTGCTCAAGGATTTCGGCGTCGTGTTCCCGCACATGATGCTCGCCGGTCATGCCGCGCCAAGGTTCGCCACGCCCCTGGTGCAGGCGCTTCCTGACGCGCTGGGCCATCTGACCTTCCAATTCACGGGCACCTTGAACCTCGTTGCAGCCGTCGGCATCACAGCCGTGGCCGGTCTGCTCGTCATCGGCGTAAGCGAATCCGCCAAGGTCAATAACGTCATCGTCGTTGTGAAGTGCGCGGTGCTCTTCCTGTTCGTCGCGGTCGCGGTGAGCTTCGTCCATCCGGCCAACTGGCATCCCTTCCTGCCTAAAAACACCACCGGCGAGTTCGGGGCCTATGGCTGGACCGGCGTGCTGCGAGGCGGGGCGATCATCTTCTTCGCCTATGTCGGCTTCGAGGCCGTTTCGACCGCCGCGGCCGAGGCGAAACGCCCCGCCCGCGACGTTCCTATCGGCATCCTAGGCTCGCTCTTCATCTGCACGCTGATCTACATGGTGGTGGCGGCGGTGTTGACCGGAGTGGTGCCCTATAAGGAGCTCGCCGCGCCTGACCCGATCGCTGTGGCGATCGACCGCATCAATCCGACGTGGGCGAACCTCCCATATCCTTTCACGCCGGGCGGCCAGCTCAACTTCATGTCTCTGGCTATCAAGATCGGCGCCGTCATGGGCCTGTCGTCGGTCATGTTGGGCCTGTCTTATGGGCAAACACGCATCTTCTACAGCATGGCTCGGGACGGGCTCCTGCCTGAAGTCTTCGCCCGTATCCATCCGAAGTTCCGCACACCCTGGATCGGCACGATATTGCTTGGGCTTTTCATCGCCGTTGCAGCCTCCCTGTTGCCGATCGATCTTCTAAGCGATCTCGTGTCCCTGGGGACTGCTCTGGCGTTCTGCATAGTATGCCTGTCAGTCATCTATCTGCGTCGTCGGCATCCGGACTTGGACCGGCCATTTAGAGTGCCAGGGGGTATCGGAACTGCTGTGGCCGGAATCATCGCCTGCCTCTCGCTGGCCCTCTTCAACATCCTGCCGATGTTCCAAAAGGCTTTTTCCGGCCAACCGCTGCCTCTCCTCATCCTCGGCACCTACTGCGTGGTCGGCGTGCTGGTGTATGCGCTCTACGGATATCGGCATTCCAAGCTGGCCAAGGGGATCGACATCCTGGACACGGGGCCTGGGCCGAACGAAGCGTTGGCTCCCGGCCATGGAGACTCCTTGAACCGATGAGCGCACATGGCGGCGGTCCATGTGTCGTCTCAGACATCGCGACGCCAAGGTGTGGAGGCATGATCAGGTCATGAGCCTCGCCGCCCAGGACGCCACCAGCGCCGCCAACGCTTTGGGACACGTCATCGTGGTGGATGACGATCCCGGCATCCGCGACGTCGTGTCGGAGTTCCTGGTGCGCCATGGCTTCAACGTCGACACCGCCGCCGACGCCACGGAGCTGAACCGCCTGATGGCGCAGGGCCCCGTCCCCGACCTCGTGGTGCTCGACGTCATGCTGCCGGGCGAGGATGGCCTGCACATCTGCCGCCGGCTCTCCGGCGATGAAGGCGGCCCGGCGGTCATCATGCTCAGCGCCATGGGCGAGGAGACCGACCGCATCGTGGGTCTGGAGCTCGGCGCCGACGACTACCTGCCCAAACCCTGCAACCCGCGCGAGCTGCTGGCCCGGGTGCGCGCGGTGATGCGCCGCCGCGGCGAACGGCCCGATCCGGTGGAGCACATGGGCGCGCGCTGCGAGTTCAACGGCTGGCGGCTGGACATGGTGCGCCGCGAACTGCGCACGACCGACGGTGTGATGGTGAACCTGTCCGGCGGGGAGTTCAGCCTGCTCCGCGCCTTCGTGGAGCATCCCCAGCGGGTTCTGACCCGCGACCAGCTGCTGGACTTCGCGCGGGGGCCGGACAGCGACGCCTACGACCGGGCCATCGACGTGCAGATAAGCCGGCTGCGGCGCAAGCTGGACGACGGCGGCGGCTCGGAGCTGATCCGCACCATCCGCAACGAGGGCTATCTGTTCACGCCCAAGGTCACGCGGCGGTGAGCACGGCGCCGGCCGGCGTCTGGGGCTGGCGGCCGCTACGCGCCTCCCTGTTCGTCCAGGTGCTGACCCTGGTGCTGGTCTCCCTGGTCGCGGCCCAGGCGGTGAACCTGGCCATCATCTTCAGCCTGCCGCCGCCCCAGCCCACCCTGTTCCGTGTGCGCGAGGGGGTCGCCGCGCGGCCGGGTGTCCCGGTCGTGGGGGGGCGCGGGGGGGGGGGGGGGGGGGGGGG
>CAXTUT010000244.1:0-3740 GCA_964247465.1 uncultured Caulobacteraceae bacterium
GTTGGGGAGGCGCTCGAATGCGTCAGCTGAAGGACATCGCCAGCCTGATCCGCAGTAAGAACGCGGGTCCCTTCGTCCTGACCTTCGACATCATGTTCTCAAGCGACGAGGACTACGAGACCGTGGCCCGGTCCGGGGCGCTGAGCCGGGAAATGTTCGCCGCGCTCTACCGGCAGCCCGTCGAGAAGGTGCGCCTGTTCGCCTGCGCCAACGCCCGCGCGTTCAAGTTCTCCATCCCCCGCCCGACGACGCAGGGGGAATTGGGCGACGCCGACATGCATGGCGGCCAGCAGTCCTCGCCGCTGATGTACGTCGAAATCCCATGAGCGCGGTCAACCCCGCGGCGATCACGGCGCGGATCGACCGGTTGCCGTCCTGCAGGCCGCTCTGGGGATGGGTGGCGCGCATCTCTTTCGGCGCCTTCTTCGAGATCTACGAGACGGCGCTGACCAGCCTGCTGTCGCCCATGCTGGTGCGCGCGGGCGTCTTCCATAGCGGGCGCGGCGGCCTGTTCGGTCTGCCGGACCTCGCCAGCCTGGCCTTCGCCACCTTCGCAGGCCTGTTCCTGGGCGCGATCCTCTTCTCCTCGGTGTCCGATCGCCTGGGCCGCCGACCGATCTTCACCTATTCGCTGATCTGGTACGCCGCGGCGACGCTGATCATGAGCCTCCAGCACGACGCCCTGGGCGTCTGCCTCTGGCGCCTCATCGCCGCCGTCGGCGTGGGCGCGGAGATCGTCGCGGTGGACGCTTACATCGCCGAAATGATGCCCAAGGCGCTGCGAGGGCGCGGCTTCGCCATCAGCACCTCGATCCAGTTCACGGCCGTCCCGTTGGCCGGTATCTTGGCCGCTGTGCTGGCGCACCGCAGTTTTGCAGGCGTGGAGGGCTGGCGTCTGCTCCTGCTCGTTCCGGTCATCGGCGCTCTGACGATCTGGTGGGTGCGCAAGGGCTTGCCGGAGTCTCCGCGCTGGCTCGCCGAGCATGGCCGCGGCGCGGAGGCCGCCGCCATACTTGACGCTGTGGAAGCCCGCGTCGAGCGCCGGACCGGTCGGCTCCTGCCCGCAGCCGAAGTGACGGCCGCCGCTCCGGCGATGCGCGCAGCCGCCATTTCAGAGCTGTTCAAAGGCGAGCTCGGCCGCCGCGTGGTCATCCTGATCCTAGCCAGCTGCACGGCGACCTTCGCCTATTTCGGCTTCAACAATTGGCTGCCCACCCTGCTTGAAGCGCGGGGCGTGGGCTTGACCAAAAGCCTGGCCTACTCCGCCCTGATCGCCGTCAGCTTCCCCCTGGCGCCGGTGCTGTTCAGCCTTTTTGCCGACAGGATTGAACGCAAGTGGCAGATCGTCATCGGCGCGGCGATTACCGCCATCGCCGGACTGGCCTTTGTGGCTCAACGCGCTGCGCTGGGCTGGATCGTGTGCGGCCTAGTGATCTGCGTCGCAGCCAACCTGTTGTCCTATGGCCTGCATACCTACCGGAGCGAACTGTTCCCGACCCGGCTTCGCGGGCGTGCGATCGGGCTGGTCTATTCGGTGGACCGGCTGAGCGCCGCCTTCAACAGCTACATCATCGGCTTCCTGCTGGTCACCTTCGGCGTCACAGGCGTGCTCGTCGGCGTGACGGCGGCGGCGGTCGTGAGCATGACCGTGATCGCCCTGTTCGGCCCTCGCACCCGCGGGCTCACAGCCGAAGGGCTGGAATCCTTGCAGCTTATCGCATCGTGAGGTCGTAGCCGTGGACGCTCTCCCTGCGATCGTGTTGGTGCACGGCTCTTGGTTTGGGGGATGGTGCTGGCGGCGTGTGGAAGATCGGTTACGCGCGCAGGGCTTCAGGGTCTTCAGCCCGACGATGACGGGCGTCGGAGATCGAAGTCATCTCCTCACCTCCGAAATAACGCTCGAAACCTGGATCACGGACATCGTCCAGGTTCTGGAGGCTGAAGAACTGAAAGACGTCGTTCTGGTCGGCCATAGCTTTGGAGGCCGGGTGGTTACAGGCGTCGTTGACCGAGTTCCGGACAAGGTTCGCAGCGTCCTTTTTCTTGATTCCGCCCTGGCCCTGAGCGGCCAATCCTTGATGGATCAACTCAGTCCCGAGGAGCGCGCGAAGCGGCTTGCGTCCGCGGAGCCGAGTGGCGGACACAGTTTGCCGCCGCTCTCAGCCCTACAGCTTGGCGTCGTCGACGCAGAGGATCAGGCCTGGGTCAATCGGCGGGTCACGCCGCAGCCGCTCGGTACGAACACCACCCCGGTCGTCTATCGCCAGCCAATCGGCGCCGGCCGCCCGGTCACCTTCGTAGAGTTCACTGATCCGAGCTTTCCAGTATCTGCGCGGGCGGCGGCGTTCGCCCGATCGAACGCGGCCTGGAATGTGGTGACAATCCCTACGGGGCATTCGGGGATGATTACGGCTCCTGATGCGGTAGCGGCCATTCTGATCAGCGTCGCGCAGTCTTGATCTCTATACACTGACGACCCGGCGAGCTTTGGCGCCCAAACGGATCGCCGCCTTTCACCAAGCGACGGATAAGGACTTGGTGATCGCTAGCGCTACCGGACCTAACCACTAATGCGGCGCTCCAGAGGCGCTTTCGACGGCGCCGTGTGGGGCGCCATCGAGAGCTATCCGGCGCTGAGGTGTTTAGTCCCGGAGTATGCTTGAGCGCCCGGTTTCACAGCATGGCTTGGATCACGCGCTCTGTGGTCACATCCTGATCTGGCGGCGTGTCTTCGTCGACGAGGCCGTCCAGGATCAAAATCGCCAAGCCGTGGACAAGCGACCAGCATCCAAGGGCCCTGGCTTGGACGTCTTCTCCCGGTCTGGCGCCGGACGCCGCGCAACCCGTCAGGAGCGCCTTGGTCGCCTGTTTGGCGGCTAAGAGATCGCCGTCGGCGTCTTGCATCCTGTAGCTGAACATCAGCCGAAACATGGGCGGGTTATGACGCGCGAAGCGCACATACGCCTGCGCCTGCTCCATCACCTCGCAACCGTGCAAAGCGCCAGCGGCCGCTGAGGACAGCTCCGTGGCGAGCGCGGCGAACCCCTGCGTGGCGAGCGCGGACATCAGGGCGTCCTTGCTGGCGAAGTGGCGATAGGGGGCGCGCGGCGAAACCCCCGCACGTCGGGCGAGCTCACGCAGGGAGAGGGCGTCCACCCCGCCCTCCCGCAGCAAGGCTTGCGCGGCCTGCAGCAGAGCGCGCCGCAGATCTCCGTGATGATAACGGTCAGGATCGGTTGACGCGAGTGTCATAGCGCCTATGTATGCATTGAATACATTCCGACGGTCCAGCTCGCCGGCAAATCGGACTTCTCTGGAGCGCATGCCTTGGTCAAGTTCACCATTCTGCTCGTCCGCAAACCGTCCCTTAGCCAAGAGGCATTCGTCGAGCACCACAAGGCGGTCCACGCCCCCTTGTTCATGTCTATCCCTGTCGTGAAGGAGACTGTGCGCCGCTATGTGCAGCAGCACGCCATTCCTGTCGATCTGCCTGGGTTGCCACCGGTCAAATACGACGGGATCACCGAACTCTGGTTCGACGATACCGAGGCGCTCGCCCGCTGCTTCTCCGACCCGCAATACATGACGCACATCCGCCCAGACGAGCAGTCCTTCCTTGATCTCCACGCCTGCGACTTCGTCGTCTCAACTCAGACCGACATCCCGGTCTGAGACTACCGAGCATGCCCGCCGCGAGGCTTATGGAAGCGGCTCAAAAACGCGGGGTGGCGGAGAGGGTG
>CAXTUT010000245.1:0-3731 GCA_964247465.1 uncultured Caulobacteraceae bacterium
CAATGACGGCGGCCCGCCAGACCCTCCCCTCAAGATCGCACCTTCGAGCCTTGTGGCGGCCGCGCCTGTGCCCGACGCTTCGAGCCGCCCGCCGTCTATCGGTTTGTCCCGAGCCTTGACGCGACTGGCGGCGGGCCTGGCGGCCATCGGCCGCTTGGGCCTGAGCGCCCGAGGACGATGGTTCCTAATCACGACCTTGGGCGCCGCCCTGCTGGCGGGCGCGCTCGTCGTCATGCTCGGCGGGCGCCCTGGACTGGCCGACCTCGGCGCCGCGGCGCTGGGTGTGCTAATCATGATCCCCGGCATCTACGGCCTGCTTGGCCCTCAGCCGCCGCGGGAGTGAGCACAGGCCCGCTTCGGCGTCCTCGCCGCGACGGATACGTCCCGAAGTGACGCCCGCAGCACACAGCCGCGCACGAAACGCCCTCAGCAGGGACGGCGCAGGGACATGGAACGTTTGCGGCTACGCCCACAGCCTTTAGCATCGCTTCCCTTTAGTACGCGGCCAACGAAGCGACACAGAGCGCTCGGCCGCCGGGGGCGATGGTGACAGGTCTTCATTCAGCCGCCTTGGGCGGCGCCTCGGCGTTCGCCGTGGCGCTCATCCTTGCGACGTCGGCGGCGGCGGCGATGCCCACGACCGCTGGGGCTCCCACCCAGGCCCAGGCCCAGGCTCCGGCCACGGCGGCCGAGGCGGGCGCGACGCTGTCGACGATGATAGAGAAGGCGGAACGGCGCGAGCAGTCAGCCCAGGACGTGGGCGTCGCCGTTTCGGTCCTGTCCGGCCAGACCCTGGCGCTGCGCGGCGTCACCACGCTGGAGAGCCTGCAGTACCAGACACCCAGCCTGGAGATCACGCCTCAGTTCGGCACGGGCCAGACCGGGTTCCGCCTGCGCGGCGTCGGCTTCGATGACTACGCCTCCAACAATTCGTCACCCGTTGGCGTCTACATCGACGAGGTGGCCTACCCTTTCCCGGTGCAGACTACCGGCCAGATCTTCGACGTGTCGCGGGTGGAGGTGCTGCGCGGGCCGCAGGGCACGCTGTACGGCCGAAACAGCACCGGCGGCGCCATCAACATCTTGGACAACCTGCCGACCGCCACCTTCCACTCAGGGCTGGACCTGGAAGGCGGCTCGTACGGCTACGCCCGCGGCGAGGGCTTCCTCTCGGGTCCGATCACCGACACGGTGAAGGCGCGCGTCTCGATCATCTCGGAGACGGGCGGCGGCTTCCAGAGGAACCGCGTGACCGGCCAGGAGATCGGCGACCTGGACCGCGCCAGCGCGCGACTCCAGCTGCAGTGGGACCCGCTGGCGCGCTTCACCGCGCGGCTGGAGGGGAGCTACGGCTACGACTATTCCGACGGGCAGGGTCTCTACCGCTTCAACGAAGCGGGCGGCGACGCCGATCACTCCAGCCAGACGGGCTGGGGCGCCAGCCAGAGCTTCGCCAACCTGATCGGCGCCTCGCCTGACACCAAGCCCTTCCGCCACAACGAGAACTACGGGCTCGACCTGCACCTAGGCTACGACCTCGGCTTCGCCAGGCTTACGAGCATCAGCGGCTACCACCTGCTGTCGCGCCGCGAGTACGAGGATTTCGACGCCACGCCGGCGGCCGACGCGGACGAGTTCTTCGACACCCACGCCAAGGTCTTCTCGCAGGAAGCGCGCCTGACCTCATCCGGTCAGGGCCCGTTAAAGTACCAGGCCGGCGTCTACTACGACAAGGAGGACCTCAGCGATGTCTTCCTGTCCGATTTCGTGGATGAGTTCGGCTTCGTCGCCGACACCCGCTACCGCCAGCACGCCGACACCGTCGCGCTATTCGGTCAGGCGGACTATGCGGTGACGCAACGCCTGTCAGTGACAGCGGGCCTGCGCGGCGAGTACGAGCGTCGCACGCTCGACGACTTCTCCACCACCACCGTCCCCGCCGCGATCGCGACCTTCGCCCCGGCGGTCAAGCAGCACTATCCGCAGGTCACCGGCAAGCTGGAGGCCGACTATCGGCTGACGTCCGAGACGCTGCTCTACGCGAGCGCCAGCCGCGGCGTGAAATCAGGCGGCTTCACCGCCTACAACACCGAGTCGATCAGCCAGCTGCAGCCGTTCAAACCGGAAGTGCTGTACGCGTACGAGGGCGGGGTGAAGAGCCAGTTCCTGAGCGACACGCTGCGCTTAAACGGCGACGGCTTCTACTACGACTATCATAACCAGCAGATGCAGGACGCCATCTACGACCCGCAGTTCGGCGCCATCGGCAAGATCGTCAACGCCAACAGCTCCTTCATCTGGGGACTTGAGGGCGAGGCGGAGTGGCGCCCTATCGCCCAGCTGCAGGTGAGCCAGGCGATCAGCTACAAGCGCGGCGAGTTCCGCGACTTCAAGGGCCTGGACATCGCCCGCAGCTCGGCCGTCAACTCGGCGCAGTTCGACGACCGCGCCGGCCAGGACCTCGGCTTCCCCAAGCTCGGGCTGAACGGCTCGGCCAGCTACACCCAGCCGGTAGCGGGGACCTATGAGGTGGTCGCCGAGGCCGACTACGCCTATCGCGGCAAGCTCACGCCGGTGCTGCTGGGGCCGACCTTCGACGTCAGCGACTACTGGCTGGCGAACGCGACCCTGACCCTGCGGCCGGTGGGCGGGCGCTGGTCCTTCGGCCTCTACGGCCGTAACATCACCGGCACGCGCTACGACCTGACGCGCAACTTCTTCCTGCAGAACGTCGACATCGCCGCCCCCGGCGCGCCCGCGACCTTTGGCGGACGCGTCACCTACAGCTATTGAGGCGCACGGGGCTGTTGGAGGCGGGTGTGGGCTGGCGGACGGTCGTGGGGCTCGTGCTCCTCCTCGCTGCGCAGGCCGTGCATCCGGCGCGCGCCCTGCCGGCCGAATTGCCGCGAGCCGACACACTGGTGGTCGGGCTGCAGCTCGAACCGCCGACGCTCGACCCGACCTCGGGCGCGGCGGCGGCGATCAAGGACGTGGCGTTCCAGACGATCTTCGAGGGGCTGGTGCGGCTTGGTCCCGGCGGGTCCGTGCGGCCGTGGCTGGCGACCAGCTGGAGCGTCTCGTCGGACGGGCTGACCTATCGCTTCGCCCTGCGACCCGGGGTGCGCTTCCAGGACGGCGCGCCGCTGGACGCCGTAGCGGTGAAGTTCAGCCTGGACCGGGCGCGGGCGGTGAACTCCACCAACAGTCAGAAGACGCGCTTCCAGGTCATCGACGCGGTCTTCACGCCCGACCCGCTGACGGTGGAGGTGCGGCTGAAGCGGCGCTCCGCTACCTTGCTGCAGGTGCTGGGCTGGGGCGACGCAGTGATCGTGTCCCCCCGCTCCGCCGCCCGCGACGTGACCGCCCCGATTGGCACCGGGCCGTTCCGCTTTGTCGGCTGGCGGCGCGGCGAGGCGGTGACGCTCGAGCGCAACCCCGCCTACTGGGGCGCCGGCGCTCACGTGCAGCGGCTGGTGTTCCGCTTCATCTCAGACCCGACCGCGGCGGAAGCCGCGCTGAAGGCCGGCGACGTGGACGCCTTTCCCGCCTTCCCGGCGCCCGAGGCGATGGCGGGGTTGGCCCGCGATCCGCGCTTCACGGTACGCATCGGCGCCTCCGAGGGCGAGACGCTGATGGCGATCAACGAGCGCAGCGGCCCGCTCGCCAACGTGCGCGTGCGCCAGGCCCTGTCCTACGCGGTGGATCGGCGCGCGGTGATCGAGGGCGCCATG
>CAXTUT010000246.1:0-3730 GCA_964247465.1 uncultured Caulobacteraceae bacterium
CCCCCATCCCCGACCCTTCCCCCATCAAGGGGGAAGGGAGGTCTCTGGCCGGCCTCACGCCCGCCGAGATCGAGGTGGTCGCCGATGCGGTGCGCGACCACTACAAGCCGCTGGGGCCCTCGGACAACGTGCCAGCTGAGCCCGTGACGGTGGCGGTGGCGCTTGCCGACAAGCTCGACACCCTGGCCGCCTTCTTCGCCATCGACGAGCGGCCGACGGGGAGCAAAGACCCGTATGCGCTGCGGAGGGCGGCGTTGGGGGTGATCAGGTTGATACTGAACACGAGCGCACGTCTTCCAACTCGGAACGTTCTCACCTCTCGCTTCTGGCATTGGTCGCTTGCCTTGGGTGATCCCCAGCGACGAGTTGACGTGTTTCATGCTGACCCACGCGTATACCAGGTGCCGCGTGATGCAGAGGCCGCGCGGGTGCAGGAGGCAGGTCGCAAGAGGCAGTCAGAGATTTTCCAGCAGCTTAACCAGGATGCAGCCCCACTCGCGGAACAGCTTCTCGCCTTCTTCGCCGATCGCCTCAAAGTCCTGCTCCGCGACGAAGGCAAGCGGCACGACCTCGTGGATGCGGTGTTCGCGCCTATAAACGAGCAAGCCGACGACGACTTGGTGCGGATCGTGCGGCGGGTGGAGGCGCTGTCCGCCTTCCTGGCCACCGAAGACGGGGCGAGCCTGCTGGCCGGCTACAAGCGCGCCGCCAACATCCTGCGGGCCGAGGCGAAGAAGACGCTCGGTGACGAGGACCACGCCCTGGACTGGGACCTCGGCCTGCTGGAGCAGCCTCAGGAGCAGGCGCTGTCGGCGGCCCTGCGCACCGTACAGGGCGAGGTGGACCGGGCGCTGGAGGCCGAGGACTTCGAAGCGGCCATGCGTCATCTGGCGCATCTGCGGGCGCCGGTGGACGCATTCTTTGACAAGGTGCTGGTGAACGTGCCCGATCCCGCGTTGCGGTTGAACCGGCTTCGCCTGCTCGGCGGCGTGCGCGATACGGCGAACAGGGTCGCGGACTTCTCGCGGGTGGGAGGGTAGCGCTGCAGATCATCTCCCCTACGCGAAGCGTGGGGGAGTACCCGCGGAACGCGGGGGAGGGGGCCGTCAGGCGCAGCCGGACGGAAGCCGCATCGAAGCGGTTTCCGCGCTCTCGCGCGGCCCCTCCGTCCGCTTCGCGGCCACCTCCCCATCTGCGATGGGGAGGATGATCGCCGGCGTCTTGGCGTGTAGAAGGCTGGGACAGGTCTGGAGACCATGATGGCTGACGGTTTCAACGAGGTCCCCAAGGGCGCCCCCGCCACCACGCGCTGGGTCTATGCCTTCGGCGGCGGGACGGCCGACGGCGATGCGAAGATGAAGAACCTGCTGGGCGGCAAGGGCGCAAACCTGGCGGAGATGAGTTCGCTGGGCCTGCCCGTGCCCCCGGGCCTGACCATCACCACCGAGGCTTGCGTCCACTACTACGCAGAGGGCAAGTCCTACCCCGCGGGCCTGCAGGAGCAGGTGGACCAGGCCCTGGCCAAGGTGGAGGCGCAGGCCGGCAAGCGGTTCGGGGATGCGGCCAACCCGCTGCTGGTGTCGGTGCGCTCGGGCGCGCGCGCGTCCATGCCCGGGATGATGGACACGGTGCTGAACCTCGGGCTCAACGACGAGACGGTGGAGGGGCTGAGCGTACTCTCCGGCGACCGGCGGTTCGCCTTCGACAGCTATCGTCGCTTCATCCAGATGTATTCCAACGTGGTGCTGGGGCTGGAGCACAGCCTGTTCGAGGAGATCCTGGACGACCACAAGGAGCGGCTGGAGGTGTCGGTGGACACCGCACTGACCGCCGCCGACTGGGAGAAGGTGGTCGCCGACTACAAGGCGGCGGTGACGCGGGACCTGGGCTCGGACTTCCCGCAGGCGCCGCGCGACCAGCTCTGGGGCGCCATCGGGGCGGTGTTCGCCAGCTGGATGAACGACCGGGCCAAGTTCTACCGCCGCATGCACGACATCCCCGAGAGCTGGGGCACCGCCGTCAACGTCCAGTCCATGGTGTTCGGCAACATGGGCGACACCTCGGCCACCGGCGTCGCCTTTACCCGCAACCCTTCGACCGGCGAAAACCGGTTGTACGGGGAATTCCTGATCAACGCCCAGGGCGAGGACGTGGTCGCCGGCATCCGCACGCCCCAGGCGCTCACCAAGGCCGCGCGCGAGGAGATGGCCGAGACCGCGCTCTCCATGGAGGAGGCGATGCCGGAGGTGTTCGCCCAGTTCAAGGCGGTGGTGGAGCGGTTGGAACACCACTACCGCGACATGCAGGACATCGAGTTCACCGTGGAGCGGGGGACGCTCTACATGCTCCAGACCCGAAACGGGAAGCGCACCGCCAAGGCGGCCTTGAAGGTCGCGGTGGACCAGGTGGCCGAGGGGCTGATCTCCAGGGAGGAGGCGATCTCCCGCGTCGAGCCCTCCTCGCTGGACCAGCTGCTGCACCCGGCCATCGACCCCGGCGCCATCCGCGACGTGATCGCCAGCGGGCTACCGGCCTCGCCGGGCGCGGCGACGGGCGAGATCGTGTTCCACGCCGACGAGGCCGAGCGGCTGGGCGAACTCGGCCGCGCGGTGATCCTGGTGCGCGAGGAGACCTCGCCGGAGGACATCCACGGCATGCACGCGGCGCGGGGCGTGGTCACCTGCCGGGGCGGCATGACCAGCCATGCCGCGGTGGTGGCGCGGGGCATGGGGCGGCCCTGCGTCTCCGGCGCCGGCGAGATCCACATCGACGAGAAGGCGGGCGTGCTGCGCGCCCGGGGCCGCAGCTTCAAGGCCGGGGACGTGATCACCATCGACGGCGCCAAGGGCGAAGTGCTGGCAGGCGCTGTGAAGATGATCGAGCCGGAGCTGTCGGGCGACTTCTCCCAGCTGATGGAATGGGCCGACGCCGTGCGCCGGCTAAAGGTGCGCGCCAACGCCGAGACGCCTCTGGACGCGCGCACAGCCCGGGGCTTCGGCGCGGAGGGGATCGGCCTCTGCCGCACCGAGCACATGTTCTTCGACGAGGACCGGATCGCGGCCGTGCGCGAGATGATCCTGGCCGACGACGAGGCGGGGCGGCGCGCGGCGCTGGCCAAGATCATCCCCTTCCAGCGCAAGGACTTCGAGGCGCTGTTCGAGATCATGGCCGGCCTGCCGGTCACCATCCGCCTGCTCGACCCCCCGCTGCACGAGTTCCTGCCTCACACCGACGTCGAGATCGAGGCGCTGGCGGCGAGTGCGGGCCTTGACGCCGCCAAGCTGAAGCGGCGCGCGGGCGAGCTGGCCGAGACCAACCCCATGCTGGGCTGGCGCGGCTGTAGGCTCGGCATCGCCTTCCCGGAGATCTACGAGATGCAGGTGCGCGCCATCTTTGAGGCCGCCTGCACGGTGGCCGCGAAAGGCGAGCCGCCGATCGTGGAGGTGATGCACCCCCTGGTGGCCAAGAAGGAGGAGATCGCCTTCCTTCGCAAGCTCACCGACGACACCGCGTCCGCGGTGCTGAAGGAGCGGAGCGTCAGCCTCGACTACAAGGTTGGCGTGATGATCGAGCTGCCGCGGGCGGCGCTCCGGGCCGACCAGATCGCCGAGCACGCGGAGTTCTTCAGCTTCGGCACCAACGACCTGACCCAGACCACCTTCGGCATCAGCCGCGACGACAGCGGCAAGTTCCTGGACGCCTACCTGAAGAAGGGCATCATCGAGAAGGA
>CAXTUT010000247.1:0-3686 GCA_964247465.1 uncultured Caulobacteraceae bacterium
GGACGCGGCGGTCACAGCGCTCGGCGTCATGCCGCTCCCGCCCTATATCGCCGCGCGCCGCCCTGAAGACGCGCGCGACCGGACCGACTACCAGACCGTCTACGCCGCCCACGACGGCTCGGTGGCGGCGCCCACCGCCGGGCTGCACTTCACCCCTGACCTGCTGGCGCGGCTCCAGGGGCGCGGCGTGGGCGGCGCCTTCGTCACCTTGCACGTCGGCGCGGGCACCTTCCTGCCGGTGAAGACCGATACGGTGGAAGCCCACCGCATGCATGCCGAGTACGGCGAGGTCACGGCCGCGGGCGCGCTCGCGCTCCAGCAGGCGCGCGATGCGGGTGGCCGGATCGTGTGCGTGGGCACCACCAGCCTGCGCCTGCTGGAGTCCTGCCTGACGCCGGACGGTCGCTACGCTCCGTTCGCCGCGGAGACCGACATCTTCATCCGTCCGGGCCGCCCCGTGCGCGCCGCCGACGCCCTGCTGACCAACTTCCACCTGCCGCGCTCCACCCTGCTGATGCTGGTGGCGGCGTTCAGCGGATTGTCGACGCTGCAGAGCGCCTACGCCCACGCGGTGCGGGACGGCTACCGCTTCTACTCCTACGGCGACGCGGGACTCTGGTTTCGGCAGGCGGGCGGGTGAGCGCCTTCCCCTTCACCGTATCCGCCGTCGACGGCGCCGCGCGCACGGGCGTGCTTGCGACGCCCAGGGGCGACATCCGCACGCCGGCCTTCATGCCGGTCGGCACCGCGGCCACGGTGAAGACGCTGGCGCCCGACCAGGTGCGCCAGGCCGGCGCCGACATCCTGCTCGGCAACACCTACCACCTCATGCTGAGACCGACGGCGGAGCGTGTGGCGAGGCTCGGCGGCCTGCACCGCTTCATGGGATGGAAGCGCCCGATCCTGACCGATAGCGGCGGCTTCCAGGTCATGTCGCTGTCCAAGATCGCCAAGGTGGACGAGACCGGCGTGGCCTTCCAGAGCCATCTCGACGGATCGCGCCACGCGCTCTCGCCCGAGCGCTCCATCGAAATCCAGGCCGACCTGCTGGGCTCCGATATCGTCATGCAGCTGGACGAATGCGTGGAGTGGCCGGTCGGCGAGGCGCGCGCGGCCGAGGCCATGCGGCTGTCGGCCCGCTGGGGCCTACGCTGCCGCACGGCGTTCGGCGCGCGTGAGGCGCAGGCGCTGTTCGGCATCCAGCAGGGCTCCACCTTCGAGGCGCTGCGGCGCGAGTCGGCCGAACGGCTGCAGGAGATCGGCTTCGACGGCTACGCCATTGGCGGCTTGGCGGTGGGCGAAGGCCACGCGGCCATGTGCGAGGTGCTGGACTACGCCGTGGCCCAGCTTCCCGTCGGACGGCCACGCTATCTCATGGGCGTGGGCAAGCCGATCGACCTGGTGGAGGCCGTCGCACGCGGCGTGGACATGTTCGACTGCGTGCTGCCGACGCGCTCAGGGCGCCATGGGCAAGCCTGGACCTGGGAAGGGCCCATAAACCTGAAGGCCGCGCGCTATGCGGAGGATCAGACCCCGCTGGACGCCGCCAGCCCCTGTCCTGCAAGTTCAACCTATTCCAAGGCGTACCTGCACCATCTGGTCCGCTCAAAGGAGATCTTGGGTCAGGTCCTGCTCTCCTGGCACAACGTGGCCTTCTTCCAGGCGCTCATGGGCGGCCTGCGCGATTCGATCGCCGCAGGGACCCTGCAGCGCTTCCGCAAAGACTTCCACACCCGCCACGTTCAGCGGGACGCGCCCCGCACGTGAGCGCCGCCGAGCGCCCATCGGGCGCGGCCGCTTACGGCCTAACGCTGGAGGCGTTGCTGAACGCCGCGCTCCATGGCGCGGAGGCGCCCACCGTCCCGCTGGAGGCCACCGCTGCGCTCGTCACAGGCGCGGAAACCTCCAACACCTCTGGTTGCGCCGCCGCAGGCCGCCAGGTCTGGCCGGAGTTGACGGCTGGAACGGCCGCGGGGATGGAAAGCTCGCTGCGCACCGCCACGAACACCGGCGGCGGCGGGGGCGTCCGTGACGGGCCCGCGACAAGCCTCGTTGGACGGGTCGGCGTCGGACCGTCCTTCACGGCGACCAGACGTGCGACCGGAGCCGGAGCGGGGGCCTGCGCCCCGGCGAGCTTGGGCTGCGGCGTGTTCGCCGACGCCAGCATGACCGGCGCGCCGCCGGTCTGAGCGGCGCTCGTGGCCGGAGCCGTGTTCCAGAGCGCCGCCGCATCGGCCACCTGGGTCGGCCTGAACTCCAACGGCGCCGCAGGCCAGGAACAGCTGTGCTCCATGCCGATGGCCTTCAGGAACGAGCGCCGCGTCGTGCCGGCGAGGACCGCGTGCTTGACGTGCCGCTCATAGCGGGTCGCGCCGGTGATCTGCTTCAGCGTCCCGCGCATGGGGATAAAGTGCTCCGCCGCCGTGCCGGCGGCGTCCAGGGCCGTGGACGCCGCGAAATCGGCTCCGCGCGAGACGCGCGTGCGCTTGGCCTGCTTTGGCGTGTCCACGTCGGGACCCAGCGCCAGGTCGAGCTCCGACACCCGGTCAAGCACGTCGTCGCAGCTGTTCACGCCGGACAGGTCGTAGGGATGGGTCTCCGCCCGCAGCAGCACCGGCGCGATCTTGTCCTGCATGACGTTCAGATCGTGCAGCGGCGCGCGGATCGCCGCCCCCGCTCCCAGATACAGTTCGCCCCCGGTCGCCCGCACGGCGGTGGCTCCCGTCGATGCGACCTGGTAGGTCGCGTGGACGCCTGTGCTCGCGTACTGTGCGGGCGCGGTCTGACAGGCCGTCAAGGCGACGCCTGCGAACAGCAAACCGGACGTCCAGATCAAAGCTCTCGGCATCGCCGGCTCCCGCAAACCGTGACCCATTTAGCGCACAATATCTCAGTTTGGACAAATTCTTTTCATTTTTACAATCAAGTTTTTAGCGGTCGTCCCCATTTCTGAGTGAACTCGCTGAACCCGGCTCCAACCCTCGCCGGGCTTCGGGGTTCCTGCTCCCGCGGGATCGGCGGTTTAGCTCGCCGCCCATTGAGGCGATCGCCACCGCGAGCTAGAGGACGAGGTCGGCGACGTCGGTCTGCGCGCCGGGTTGGTAGCTCAGTGGTAGAGCATTCGACTTTTAATCGAACGGTCCTGGGTTCGACCCCCAGCCAACCCACCACCCTTCCGAAGCAGCCCGCTACATCATGCTCTGGTCGTCTCCCGGGTCGTCCAACCACGACTTGATGAGGTTGCCGCTCGTGACCTTCTTGCCGTACGCGCCGTCCGACGGTTGCGCGCGCCAGATGACGCCGTCGCCAGGTGCGATGCAGCTGGCGTCGTTGTGAAGGGTCGCGCCCTCCACGCGCCAGCCCGATGGCCTGGTCGCCCGCGTGGCGACCATCCCCGACGCCGGGGGCCGAGATCGCCGTGTGGCCTGAGCGCTTCCTTTCGCGCCGCGCGCCGTCTACAGCGCCTGGAGCTTCCGCAAAGGACCCGCCATGGGCGCCATCCTGCCGATCCTGATCTTCGTCTGCGCCGTGCTCGCGGTGAACATGTTCGAGTTCGGCCGCCCGGACTGAGGCGCATGGCCGCCGCGCTCGTCACCGGCGGCGCCCAGCGGGTCGGACGTGCGATCGCCCTCGCCCTCGCCGCCGCGGGCTACGATGTCGCGATCCACAGCCGGGATCCGCAGACG
>CAXTUT010000248.1:0-3064 GCA_964247465.1 uncultured Caulobacteraceae bacterium
TTCCTCCCGATAGGGCGCAGTATGGGGGGCTCCAGCTTGGCGCCCGCAGCGCCGCCCCCTCCACCAGCTTCGCTGGTCCCCCTCCCCCAAGAGGGGAGGATCATAGTCGCTCCTGTTGGTCTCGCGACCGCGGCCTCACTCCATCAGCTTCCTTGTCAGATAGGTCATCTCCAGCGCCTGTTCGCGGGCGGCTTCGCGCAGGTTGGCGCCGGCGGAATGGCCGCCTTCGGTGTTCTCGTAATAGAGGTAGGGGAGGCCCATGGCGGCCATCTTGGCGGCGAACTTCCTCGCATGCACGGGGCCGACGCGGTCGTCCTTGGTGGTGGTGAAGATGAACGGCTCGGGATAGGCGACGCCCGCCTTGAGGTTGGCGTAGGGCGAGATCGACGCCAGGAACGCCCGCTGCTCGGGGTCCGAGACGCTGCCGTACTCGCCGACCCAGGACGCGCCGGCGGCGATGTGCTCGAAGCGCAGCATGTCGAGCAGGGGCACGTCGATGATGACCGCGTTCCACAGCTCGGGGTGCTGCTCGAACTCCACGCCCATCAGCAGGCCGCCGTTGGAGCCGCCGCGGATGCCCAGCCGTCGGGGCGAGGTGATGTGGCGCGCGATCAGGTCCTGGCCCACCGCCGCGAAGTCGTCGTAGGCGCGCTGGCGGTGCACGGTCAGCGCCGCCTCGTGCCACGCCGGCCCGAACTCGCCCCCGCCGCGGATGTTGGCCAGCGCATAGACGCCGCCGCGCTCCAGCCACAGCTTGCCGAGCGACGCGGAATAGCTCGGCGTCAGCGAGACCTCGAACCCGCCGTAGCCGTACAGCAGGGTGGGATTTGACCCGTCGTATTTGATGTCGGCGCGGTGCACGACGAAGTAGGGCACGCGCGTGCCGTCCCTGGACGTCGCCTCGAACTGTTCGGTGACCAGGCCGTGGGCGTCGAACTTGGCCGGCAGCGCCTTGACCTGTGACAGGGCGCCGCTCCAGCCGTCGTTCAGCCACAGCGTGGTGGGCGTGAGGAAGCTCTGCGCCTGCAGGAAGGCGTCGTCGCTGCGGTCGTCGGTGGCCACCAGGTCGATGGCGGCGTTGTCGGGCAGGGCGAGCGCGGTCTTGCTCCAGCCGCCCTCGGACGGGGTGAAGACGTAGGCGCGGCCGCGCACGTTATCCAGGCTCGTCAGCACCAGCCGAGTCTTGGTGGCGGCGAGCTGGTTCAGCGCTTCCTTGGGGCCGGGCGACCACACCAGCGTGGGCGCCAGGTGGTCGGGGTCGGCCAGCGCGGCGCTCAGCTCCAGCGACACGACCGAGCCCGCCGGGACCGCCGCCGCGCCGGGGGAGGGCGTCCAGTCCTGGCGCACGCTGACGATCAGCCGGCCCGCGACCAGATCGTCCACCGACGACTTGGGCGGCAGGGCCAGCCGCTCCACCCCGTGGTCGGCCAGCAGGTAGTGCTCGAAGGTGAAGAAGGTCACGCCGCGGGTGATCACCACCGCGCGCCGGCCCTGGCCGTCGACGAAGGTGCGCGGGCTGGTGCCGACCTCATCGCTCGGCTCGCCGCGCACCACGGTCTGGGCCTGGCGCAGGGGATCGCCGCGGCGCAGGATCTTGACCACGAAGGGATAGCCGGAGGCGGTCATCGTGCCGGCCCCCCAGTCGCGCGCCACGATCACCGCATCGGGGCCGACCCAGTCCACGTCCTGCTTGGAGCGGGAGAGGTCGAAGCCGCCCTCCACGAAGCGTCCCGTGGACAGGTCGAACTCGCGCACCGTGGCCGCGTCCTCGCCGCCGTCGGAGAGCTGGACCAGGCAACGCTGCTCGGACGGGCGCTGGCAGACCGCGCCCTTCCAGACCCAGTTGGCGGCTTCGGCCTTGGACACCGCGTCCAGGTCCAGCACCGTGCGCCACTCCGGCGCGGGCGTGGCGTAGTCCGACAGGCTGGCGGCCCGCCATACGCCGCGCACGTGGTCCGCGTCCTGCCAGAAGTTGTAGACCTCGCCGCCGATGAACTCGGGGCGCGGGATGCGGTCCTTGGCTTCCGCCAGCGCCAGCGCCTGCTCGTGCAGAGGCGCGTAGTGCGGATCGCTCTCCAGCACCTTCAGGGAGCGGGCGTTCTGGTCTTCCACCCAGGTCAGCGAGCGCTTGCCCTCCACATCCTCCAGCCAGAGGAACGGGTCGTCCCCGGGCGACCCAGCTGTGGCCGGGGTGGGCGAGGACGGCTCGGGAGCGGCGAAGACGGGCATGGCGAGGGCCGACAGGGTCAGGGCGAGGAGGAGCAGGCGCATGGGCATCCGGCAGGAGCGACCCGGCCAGCATAGGCCCAGGGCCCGCACCGGCAATCCGACGCCATGTCGCTGTAGCCAATCGGTCCAAGCGTCGCCTCTCTCCCCCGCTGCGCAGGGGAGAAGACGGCCGACGGCGGGGCTGATTTTTGCGGCGCGACCGCCTATCATCGACCCATGGCGCATGGCTTCGTCAAGATGAACGGCCTCGGCAACGACTTCGTCGTGGTCGACGCGCGCACCGTTCCCTTCGAGCCGACCTTGGACGAGGTGCGCGCCATCGCCGGCCGGGGCGAGGGCGGGATCGGCTGCGACCAGCTGATCGCGGTCACGCCGTCCGATCAGGGCGACGCCTTCATGCGCATCTGGAACGCCGACGGCGGCGAGGTGTCGGCCTGCGGCAACGCCGCGCGCTGCGTGGCCTGGCTGCTCATGCAGCAGTCCGGCGACAGCCGCGCCGCGATCGAGACCCGTGCGGGTCTGTTGCGCGCCTGGGCGGCGGGGCCAAAGGCTGTGACCGTGGACATGGGGCCGCCGGGGCTGCACTGGCGCGACATCCCGCTGGCCGAGGACATGGACACGCGCGGCGTGGAGCTGCAGGTCGGCCCGATAGACGCGCCGCTGCTGCACACGCCGGGCTGCGTCAGCATGGGCAACCCGCACGTGGTCTTCTTCGTCGCCGACGCGGCCAAGGCGCCGGTGCGCGAGGTCGGCTCGATGATCGAGCACCACATGCTGTTCCCCGAGGGCGTCAACGTCGGCTTCGCCGAGGTGCGTTCGCCCGAGCGCATCCGCC
>CAXTUT010000248.1:3074-3674 GCA_964247465.1 uncultured Caulobacteraceae bacterium
GGCCTGCGGCACAGGCGCGTGCGCGGCGGTGGTGGCGGCGCACCGGCGCGGGCTGGCGTCGCGGCGCGTGGCAGTGACGCTGGACGGCGGGGAGCTGCGCATCGACTGGCGCGAGGACGAGGGCGGTGCGCTGGGTCCTGTGATGATGAGCGGCCCGGTCGCGGTGGAGTTTACCGGCGAGCTGCCCTGAGCGGAACGGCCGCCTGGCCTTGGCGTCTGCGTCTCCCCATGCGGGTGGGGCGGTGCTAGGAGCCGGGCGATGAACGTCCACGGCCGCCCCACCCGCACGATCTGGCCTGCCGCCGACGGCTTTGGCGACGTGGAGATCCTGGACCAGACGCGCCTGCCTTACGCGGTCGTGACCGTGCGCCTGCGCACGCTGGACGACGCGGTGCGCGCCATCGCCGACATGCAGGTGCGCGGCGCGCCGCTGATCGGGGTGGCGGCGGCGTACGGGGTGTGTCTGGCCCTGCGCGAGGACGCGTCGGACGAGGGGCTGGAGCGCGCGCACGACGCGCTGCTCGCCGCGCGGCCGACGGCTGTGAACCTCGCCTGGGCGCTGGCCGAGATGCTGGCGGCGGTGCGCAACCACCCGCGGTC
>CAXTUT010000249.1:0-3645 GCA_964247465.1 uncultured Caulobacteraceae bacterium
CCCCGGCGTCGCGCGGAACGCCTCGATCAGCAGCACCTCCAACAGGCGTGACAGCACCACGTCGCGGCCGCGCCGGCCTGCGCGCGCCTCCTCGCTCAGGAGTTCCACCAGGGTGGTCAGCCGCCTCACGGCGCGCCAGGCTGGTCATCGTGAACGCCTCGCTCGCGGGCACAAGCATGAAGCCCCGGCCCAGCCTGATCGGCGCACGTCCGAAAATGGAGAGCTCGCAGTGGCCCTTTAGCACCGCGACGTAGAAGGTCAGGCTCCAAAGGGCCGCACGGCCCAGGCGCCCGCCGCGAAGATCAGCTTGGAGAATGAGGCGCTTGGCTGCAGCAGGCCGATCACTTGGGCGAGCGGATCTGTCAAAGCTGGACGATCTCGGATGCGGGGCGGACGATCAGCCAAAGCGGGTCCGTCGCGGCCCGCCATCTCAGTCCGGCCATCGCTGAGGACCCCCTCATGAACACCGTCCTGATCACCGGCTGCTCGTCCGGCTTCGGCCGCGAGACCGCCGCCTACTTCCTAAAGCAGGGTCGGGGTGGGCATGCAGCTCGGCCCAGCGCCGACACTCCGCCTCCAGCCAGCCGTTCAGCTCTTCCAGGCTGGCGAAGCGGAGCCGCGGCTGGAAGAAGCGCCCACGGATCACGTTGACCTGGTTCTCGACCTGCCCCTTCTCCCAACCGGATGCAGGCGTGCAGGCGGTCGGCTCGACCATGTAGTGGTCGCACATGATCAGGAAGCGACGGTTGAACACCCGCTCCTTGCCGACGAACACTGCATCCACAGCCGTCTTCATGTTGTCGTAGATGCCCCGGTGGGCGCGCCCCGAAGACCCGAAGGGCGGCGAAGCCTACGCCAAGGCTCGGGCATGGGCGTCGAAGACCATCTCCTGGCTCTCGCGAGGATAGGCCCGCACATAGACCGCGCGTGACGCGCAGAGCCGCACGTGGGCGAGCTTCACCCGCAGGGGCGTACCGGCGATCTCCACGTCCTCGTGGCTCCAGTCGAACTGGAAGGCCTCGCCCGGGCGGAACACCAGCGGCACGAAGCCCAAACCAGGATCGGCCACGCCCTTGCGCCGCTCGCTCGTCCAGCGGAGCGCATAGCGGCGCACCGCGAGGTAGGAGCCGTCGTAGCCCTCCCGCACCAGCAGGTCCCAGACGCGGGTCAGCCGCAGCCGGTCCCGCCGCGGCCGCGCCTTGTTCTCCTCAAGCAGCTTGTCCAACCGCTCCTTGAAGGGCCCGATCTTGGGCAGGGGCTGGACGTCGCGCCTGTAGGTGAAGGCGCCCTCCAGCGAGCGGATCGCCTTGCGAACCACCTTCCGCGACAGCTTCAGGTCCCGTGCGATCGCCTTGATCGGCTTGCCCGCGGCGTGCTCACGCCGGATCCGTACGACAGTCTCCACCACCAACATCCCGATCTCGACCGCCGCCACAAAGCTGAGCAGTCAGGCCTAACCCGCCGGGATGAGGGGGCCTTCTTCGACGCACATCACCCCGCTAGGGGGTCCCTGTTGCACGCAACTCCACAGCCTCAGCATGAGCGGGAGTCAACAAACGGCGCTCAAGAACCACCTATATCCGGGCGACGAAAAGGAGGCGGTAGCCAATGCTCTGTGTGGCCGCCGTGCGGGTCTTCGGCGCCACCGCCTCTTGGTTAGATCGCTTCACTTCGTGCAGCATGATCAATGCATCGAGCGGTCTGAGACATCGGTCACGTGGCCGACCGACATCATGGCGCCATGGCTGGAGGAGGCGGCGCGGCGAGGCTTCAGTGTGGTGAACTTTCACAACCATCCCGGCTGGTACCGCCAGTTCTCCCCGCAGGATGACCTTTCGGACGGTCCACTGTTTAAAAGCGTGGCGGGTTGGATGGAGGCGGACGTCCCGCACGCCAGTGTAACTATGCTACCTGAAGGGCAGATGTTCGGGCGGGGGTACGTCGATGAACATTTTGTTCCTCTATCTACCGTAATGGTTGCGGGCGACGATCTTCTGATCTGGCACGCTGACGGGTCTGAAGTCGCGTCGGCCGAAGCGCCACCGGCTTTCTCCCGTCGCCACGCGCAGGCCTTCGGAGCCAGCACGACACTCCGCCTGAGCCGCCTCTCGGCCGCAGTCATCGGATGTCAGGTACAGGAAGCATTGTTATAGAGCAGCTTATGCGCCTCGGAATTGGGCAACTCATCATTGTTGATGATGACATAGTTAAAGGGGCTTCGCGCCCAGGTTGGGGGAGAGAGCTGTTCAATCAAAGGCAGCTCGGTAATTTCGCCTCTGCTCACGAGAAGTTGTAGGCGCGAAGCGCCGGGGGGGATTTTCGGGGGGCTGTCTGGCATCCATCTGGAAAAGTCCCAACGAAAGCAGGAGTCTTGGCGCACCCGACAGGATTCGAACCTGTGACCTACGCCTTCGGAGGGCGTCACTCTATCCAGCTGAGCTACGGGTGCGTGCCTGTACCGAATAGCCCGCCAGCCCCCTCCGGGTCAACGCGCTCAGGCGCGAGGTCTTCACGAAATCCGATCGTGGAGCCCGAACGAGACAGGGTCGGCCGATGGCTTTACGCGACCAGCGCGGCCGGCTGCGCTGGCCGACGACCGCGCGGCTGGAACGCAGTGATGTTGGACGGCGGCGCCTCGCCGCACATCTGCAGCGCAACTTGGTCGGCGACGCGATTGGCGGCGTCGATCAGCAGCACGTCCACGCGCTTCAGAATATATCCGGCGGTCACGCCGCCGAGTCGGTGGCCAAGGAGCGCGGCGATCGTCGGGATCGTGGCGCCGAGACTTTCCGCCACGCCGGCGAAGCTGTGGCGAAGACTGTGGAGCGTCAGTCCGTCCAGCGGCCCGGCGGCAGGCGAGGTCGCGCCACTGGCGCCGGCTTCCTTGCGCGCGAGGCGCTTGGCCGTCCGCTGCGGTGAGCCACAGGCCGGGCAGCCCCAATAGCCCTTCATCTCTGAGCCGCCGGCGAACACGTAGTCCGCGATGGCGGGCTGGACGTCCACCAACGCGAAGGCGGCGCGGCTGAGCGGTCGCAGCGACGGACCCGTCTTGGTCTCGCCGAGTGCGATGCATGTCCCGTGGAGGTCGACCTCGTCCCAGCGCAGGTTCTGCGCCTCGCCGCGGCGGACGCCGGTCAGGGCGATGAACCGGACGGCCGCGAGGCCGACCGCGCTGTGCCTCCGCTGGCCGTAGCGGTCGATCCGGGCGTCGAGCCAGTCGAGCGCGCGGGCGAGCCAGTGGTACTGCTCGGAGGTGAGGAGCGCCTTCTTTTGCCGGTCAGCGAACCGCTTCACGCCGCGCACCGGGTTCTGATCGACATCCGTTCTCCTGTCCCCAGGCGAACACCGCGCCGAGGGTGCCGGAGGAGCCGGGTGACGACCCCCTTGCCGCCGCGCACGATCGAGCGGCGCCGCGGCCCGAGCATCCGGTCCTTTGCCGTCTTGCCGAGCGCCACATCTCGCTTGAGCGTTTCGATGTCGGCGCGCGTCACCTCGGCCGCGCGGACTCGGGTGCGCTGCGGCGTAGCACCGGAGAACACTGTAGCTTTACACTCCGAAGGCAGAGGTCACAGGTTTGATTCCTGTCGGGTGCGCCAGAGGCTGTTGCTTTCGTTGAGATTTTCTCCGTCGAGGGCCATCCAACCC
>CAXTUT010000250.1:0-3643 GCA_964247465.1 uncultured Caulobacteraceae bacterium
TGGGCTGCGTGATCCTGGACGCGGACGGCGCGGGGCGCACGCGGATGCGGGTCGAGCGCGCCGATCCACACCGCCTTGACGGGCGTTCCCAGCAGCGCCTCCACGCACGGCGGCGTGCGGCCGTAGTGGCTGCAGGGCTCCAGCGTCACCAGCGCGGTGTGGATGCGCTCCACCGAGCCCGCCGCCCGGCACGCCTGGATGGCGGCCGCTTCCGCATGCGGCTGGCCGGCCTGCACGTGCGCCGCGCGCGCGAGCGCCGCGCCGTCCGCGTCCAGGATCACGCAGCCCACAGGCGGATTGGGCGCGGTCGCGCCGACGTAGGCCTGCGCTTCGTCCAGCGCGAGGGCGAAGGCCTGCGCCAATCTGGCGACGGCGATCCGGTCCGTCCGTGCGCCCGTCAAAGTCATCGCCATGGCGCCTATCTAGCGCGCAGCCGAACGGATGCAAATGCGAGACGCTCGCATCAGCCAGTAGGGCGGGGCACCCAACGCCCGACATGGCGGCGGTCCTTTACGCTCGCGTTATGCGGCCGCGTTTTCATCGCTGTCGAGGTCTTATGGGGCGGGGCCTATTTTCGCCGCATCGTTCAACCCTGGCGCCCTCGATGCCTGACCCAGACCCGATCCGTGAAGCCTATCTCGCCAAGGACGTGCGCCGCATGGTGGCGCTGGCGCGGGCCCGCCCCGACGAGCTGATCGCCGTCACCGGGGCGCGAGGACTGGACTATCTGATGACGCTGTTTCGCTCCGGCTTTGGACGAGGGCTGGCGATCTGCGCCAGCCGCGCCAACGCCTGCGGCGAGACGCTGGACCACCTGTTCGTGTGCGACGCGCTCGGCGACGACCAGCTCGCCGCGCTGATCAAGGCCGTCGCGCCCCACCTCAACCCGCGTAGCTCCCTTGTCGTGCGCCTGCGGGACATAGAGCAGGATCAGGTGGTCGCCCAGGCGCTGGCGGGCCTTGGCGCGCCGGAGAGCTGCCCGGTGTTCGACGCCTCGCGCGACCTGCTGGTCAGCCGCCACTTCGCGCCGACGCACTCGCTCGCCGTGGCGGCCTAGGCGGCGGTGGCCATGCGTCCCTCCGGCCGTCGCGACGCCCTGTTGTTCTCCCTCGCTCTCGGTGGCTTCCTAGTCCTGCTGCTCGCCGCAGGGCTGGGTGACGGAGTGTCCTGGCTGAAGGCCGCGGCGCCCACCTGGTTCATCGCCGCAACGCTGGTGCGCTTCGTGTTGATGACGGCCGAAGGCGGTGGCCCGCGACCGCGATCGAGGACGTCGGCCCCGCCATGGGGCTGATGGCCCGGCTCGGTCCGACACGAAGCGCGCCGCGCTATGGCTCGGTCCTGGTCCATGCCGGCGGCGGGGCGCAGGGCGACGCGCTGGTCCGCGACGCCGTCGTGCTCGCCAACGCGTTGGGCGCTTGCCTGATGGGGGTGAGCACGCCCTGCGCCGGCGTTCCCGCCTCCAGCGCCGTGCAGCATGAGGCGGCCGAGCTGCTGATCGAGGCCGCCGGGGAGCGCTTTCGGGCGGCGACGTCCCAGGTCCATGCTGGATCGTCATGGCGCAAGGTGCTGGCGGAGCGGTCCGCCGCGCTGTCGTCTTACGGCTGGGCGGCGGACCTGCTCGTCGCAGACTTGGCGGAAGCGCCGGGCGCGGGGCCTGCAGCGCGCGAACTCACCGCCATCATGGCGCGGACCGGACGGCCGGTGCTCGTCCGCACCCGGCCCGACCGTCGCTTGGCGCTTCGGCGCGCGGTGATCGTGGGGGACGGGGACGCCGCCGGCCGCAGGGCCGTCGCGGCGGCGCTGCCCCTGCTCGCCAAGGCCGAAGCCGTCCTGGTCCTGCCCACCGCAAGCCGCCCATCCGCCAGCGCGACGCGGGCGCTCGCCGATCTCGAGCGCGGCCTGGCGTGGCGCAACCTGCCGGTGGAGATCGCGCGCCGTGACGCCGATCGCGCGCAGACGCTTCAGGCGCGCACCCTGCGCCTGGCGCCCGATGTCCTGGTCATGTCCGGCCGCACCCGCCTGGGCCGACGCTCGCCCTATGCGCTGCTCGAACGCCACGACGCCTACGCCCTGCTCAGCCTCTGATCGCGCAAGGCAGGGCGGCTCAGGCGGCGAAGGTGTAGCCTGAGCTCACGGCGGTGAGCAGCAGCTTGGGATTGGCGGGGTCCTGCTCCAGTTTCTGGCGCAGGTGCTGGATGACGATGCGCAGGTAGGGCACGTCGTCGGCGTGCGCGGGCCCCCAGGTGCCGGTGAGGAGCTGGCGATGGGTGACCACCCGGCCGGCGGACTGGACCAGCTGGGCCAGCACGTCGTACTCGCGCCGCGTCAGCTTGACCCACACGCCCCCGCGCTTGACGGTGCGGTTCATCAGGTCGATCTCCAGGTCGTCCTTGCGCACCACCGTGGGCGTGCCCTGGCGGATCAGCTTGTTGCGCATGGCGGCGCGCAGCCGCGCGAGCAGCTCGCCCACCGCGAACGGCTTTTGCACGTAGTCGTCGGCGCCGAGGTCCAGCGCGTCGATCTTCTCCATCTCCTGGTCGCGGGCCGACAGGATCAGCACCGGCCCCTGGTAGAAGGCGCGGGCGCGCTGCAGCACCTCCTTGCCGTCCATGTCGGGCAGGCCGAGGTCCAGGATCAGCGCGTCCGGCGGCCGGGTGGCCAAGAGCGCCAGGCCGGGCTCGCCCGCCAGGCAGGCGACGGGATCGTAGCCCGCGGCGCTCAGCGCCGGTCCCAGGAAGCGGTGGATCTGCGGCTCGTCGTCGACGACCAGGATGGTTGGCCTTGAGGTCATGGCGGCCGTCTAGAGCAGCAGATGGCTGGTCGCCACGGTCTTGGGCAGGCTGATCAGGATGCGGGTGCCGCGCCAGCCTGACGCGGCGTCGCCGTGGATGGGGCTGGCGGCGGCGATGCGGCCGCCCATGGCCTCCACGAAGCCCTTGGAGATCGACAGGCCGAGCCCCACGCCCTTGCCGCGCTCGCCGCCGGATCGGTCGCTGCTCTCCTCGATGCGGCGGAAGCGGTCGAACACCCGTTCCAGCTCGGCGGCGGGGATGCCCTTGCCCTCGTCCTCGATGGAGACGACCACGTTGTGGCGATCCTCGTAGGCGGCGACCTCGATGGCGGTGTCGGCGGGGCTGTAGGCGATGGCGTTCTCCAGCACGTTGACCACCGCCTGCTCCAGCAGCGCGGGGTCGAGCTCCACGAACGACAGCTCCGGCGGGAAATCACGGGTCAGCGGCCGGCCGCCGAGCCGGCGGTCCACGCGCTCGATGGCTGCGGCCAGCACGTCGCGCACGTCGATGAGCTGGCGGCGCGGGTTCAGCGCGTCGCCTTCCAGCTTGGTCATGTCCAGCAGGTTGCCGATGTAGCGGTTCAGCCGCTCGGCCTCCTCGCGGATGCTGTCCAGCAGGTCCTCGCGCACGTCGGGCTTAAGCTGGCCGCCATAGTCGATCAGGGTGGTGGAGGCGCCGAGCACGGTGGCGAGCGGGGTGCGCAGATCATGGCTGATGGAGTTCAGCAGCGCGGTGCGCAGCCGATCGGAGCGGCGCAGCGCCTGCGTCTCGGCCTGGTCCGCGGCGAGCTCCGCGCGCTCCAGCGCCACCGCGCCCTGGTCGAGCAGCGCCGCCAGCAGCCGCTCCTCGTC
>CAXTUT010000251.1:0-3616 GCA_964247465.1 uncultured Caulobacteraceae bacterium
TCTTGTCGAGCACGATGGTGGCGCGCCGGCCCGCACGCTCCTGCTCGTTGACCGGCGAATAGTGGGTCGGTGACTTCAGCAGCGCCGCGAGCAGCGCCGCCTCGCCGATGGTCAACTTGGACGCCGGCTTGTTAAAGAAGGTCTCCGACGCCGACTCGATGCCGTAGGCTCCCGCGCCGAAGTAGACGCGGTTCAGATACAGAGCCAGGATCTGCTTCTTGGAATACTGGTGCTCCAGCCAGACCGCCAGCAGCAGCTCCTGCACCTTGCGCTTGATGGTCTGATCAGGCGTCAGAAAGAGGTTACGCGCCAGTTGCTGGGTGATGGTGGAGGCGCCTTCCGCCGCGTGGCCGCGGTGGATGTCGGCCACCACCGCCCGGCCGATGCCCACGGGATCGAATCCCCAGTGCTGGTAGAAACGTCGATCCTCCACCGAGACGAAGGCGGCGGGCACGTAAGCGGGCAGCAGGTCGATGTCGACCGGCGGCGCGTACTGGCTGCCGCGCACGGAAAGCAGCGCGCCGTTCCTGTCCAGATAGCTGATCGAGGGCTGGCGATGGATGTCGTAGAGCTTGGAGGTGTCCGGCAGCCCGCGGGAGAACACCAGGACGAAGGCGGCGACGAAGATCACCCCCCACACGCACAGCACCACGGCCCAGTAGATCAGGCCGCCGAGAAGGGTGCGGCGCGGCTTCGGGGGCTGCGACGGCGGGCGGCCGCCGGCGCCGGGCCTGCCCATCGGGCGATCCGCGTTCGCCATGCGTCTTCAACTCCGCGCGCCGGTCAGCGGCAGGCCAGCCGGTCAGGAGCCTTATCGCGCGCGCTATTGCAAGCGACGCACGGCCGCATGTCGCCGAGGAGCCGATGTCCCATGCGGCGATGGCTGCGCCCGCGACGATGAAGCCCTCGGCGGCAAGCGTGACCGCGCTCGGCGGGGCGCTGCAGGAAACACGTTCCTTCGCGGCGGAACTCGCCCTATATGGACGCGGAGTCGCGGCCGGGACGCGTGAGCGCGGGTGATCGCGCACCGCCTGTCGTCCCGTTCGCGGCCGCCCTGTGGGAAGCGAGCCGACATGACCCGCCGCAAGAAGATCTACGAAGGCAAGGCCAAGATCCTTTACGAAGGACCCGAACCCGGAACGCTGATCCAATACTTCAAGGACGACGCCACCGCCTTTAACGCCCAGAAGAAGGCGATCCTTGAAGGCAAGGGCGTGATCAACAACCGCATCTCCGAATACGTGATGACGCGGCTGAACACGATCGGCGTGCAGAACCACTTCATCCGCCGGCTGAACCTGCGCGAGCAGCTGATCAAGGAAGTCGAGATCATCCCGCTGGAGGTGGTGTGCCGCAACATCGTCGCCGGCTCGCTGGCCACGCGGCTCGGCCTGCCCGAGGGACAGGCCCTGCCCCGCTCGATCATCGAGTTCTACTACAAGAACGACGCGCTGCAGGACCCGATGGTGACGGAGGAGCATATCACCGCCTTCAACTGGGCCTCCACCCAGGAGATCGACGACATGCTGGCGCTGACGCTGCGGATCAACGACTTCCTGTCGGGCATGTTCAGCGCGGTCGGCATCACGCTCGTCGACTTCAAGATCGAATACGGCCGGGTGTGGGAGGGCGACTTCGCCCGCGTGCTGCTCGCCGACGAGATCAGCCCGGACAGCTGCCGGCTTTGGGACAGCTCCACCAACGAGAAGCTGGACAAGGACCGCTTCAGGAAGGACCTCGGCAACGTCATCGAGAGCTACACCGAAGTCGCGCGCCGGCTCGGCATCATGAAGGAGATGCCGCGGGTGATCGAAGGCGGCGTCGCCTGATGCGGGCCAGGGTCGAGGTGTTCCTGAAGCCGGGCGTGCTCGACGTGCAGGGCAAGGCCATCGAGGGCGCCCTGCACGGGCTCGGTTTCGAGGACGTGGCGGACGTGCGCGTCGGCAAGACCATCGCCTTCGACCTCGGCGAGGAGCCTCGCGACAAGGCGGAGGCCAAGGTGCGCGCCATGTGCGAGCGTCTGCTCGCCAACACGGTGATCGAGAGCTACCGGGTGGAGATCGGCTGATGAACGGGGTGCGGGAGGACGCCGCTGAGTTTCGGCGGGAGCCCACGTTTGACGGCCTGACGCGCTTCAGGCGGTTCGGCGAAGCCGGTCCGCTCTACGAAGTGCTTGAGGTCAGCGGCGACCGGGCCAGGATCGGTCTGGTTGAGAGCGGCGAGATCGTGGATGTTCCCGTAGCGGAGGTGCTCGGCAGCATCGTGGCGAGCTGATGCTCGCCATAGCTTTCGATCTTGTCGTCTCCGAAGTGGAAGCGAACTACCCGCGTCGTTTCAGCCAAGCCTACGCTGATGTCGCAAGCACGCTGAGACGGTTCGGCTTTGAACGAATCCAGGGCAGCGTCTACGTCTGCGATCGCGAAGACTTGGCCAATCTCTCGTCGGCGATGAATGCGCTCAGGGCCCTTCCCTGGTTCCCGGCGTGCGTGCGCGACATACGCGCCTTCCACGTGGAGCAATGGTCCGACTTCACCGCCTTCATGAAGGAGCCGGCGCGATGAACTCCGCCGTCATCGTCTTCCCCGGGTCCAACTGCGACCGGGACTGCGCGGTGGCTATCGAGCGCTCCACCGGCTCGCGCCCGGCCATGGTGTGGCACGGCGAGAGCGCGCTGCCGGACAATCTCGACCTCATCGTGCTGCCGGGCGGCTTCTCCTACGGCGACTATCTGCGCTGCGGGGCGATGGCGGCGCTGTCGCCGGTGATGGCGCCGGTGGTGGAGGCGGCCAGGCGCGGCGTGGCGGTGGTGGGCGTGTGCAACGGCTTCCAGGTGCTGTGCGAGGCGGGGCTGCTGCCCGGCGCGCTGCTGCGCAACGCCCGGCTCAAGTACGTCTGCAAGCCCGTCGCCCTGCGCATCGAAAACCCGCACACCCGCTTCACCCGCGGCTATGGCGAGCGGCGCGAGGCGGTGATGACGGTGGGCAACGGCGAGGGAAACTACTTCGCCGACGAGGACACGCTGGACCGGCTGGAGGGCGAGGGCCGCGTGGTCTTCCGCTACCTCGACAACCCCAACGGCTCCTCGCGCGCCATCGCCGGCCTCGTCAACGACGCCGGCAACGTGCTCGGCGTCATGCCCCATCCCGACCGCGCCTTCGAGCCGGAGCTTGGGTCGGCGGACGGCGCGACGCTGTTCCAGAGCATCGCGGGGAGCGCGTAGGTGGCGCACGACAGTGGATGTGGTGGTAGACGACTATGGGTGGGTAGCGATCCATTGCATGTTTTCTGAGACGTAGCAGGATCAGCTAGGGACAGGAGCGATGGATGATCGTAGCTTTTCTCGCGGCCGCTGTGATGAACACCTGTTCGGCGATACCTGGCTTAGCCGCGACGCTTTCCGGGCAGACTGCAAAACTCATCTGGGTGGGCGAGTACCATGGAACGTCGGAACAGCCCGCGATCTTTAGTGACATTGTTTGCACGATGTTCATGGCTTCGGGTAAACCGATAGCCGTTGCACTCGAGCGATCAAAGCATGAACAGGTCAGCTGGGATCGTTATCTAGAGCCAAATCCGTACGGGTTGAATCGTGAGGGGTTTTCCTCGGCGGCCTGAT
>CAXTUT010000252.1:0-3597 GCA_964247465.1 uncultured Caulobacteraceae bacterium
CGCTCACCCTCCCCGCTTAGCGCCCCCCTGCCCGCGCCGTCCAGCCGCGCCTCGACTCCGCCGCCGGCCGCTGGCAAGAGCGCGCGCCATGACGCCAAGCTTTGACGACATACTGGACGCCGCCGAGCGCCTGCGCGGCCACGCGGTACAGACGCCGCTGCTGCGCTGCGACGCGCTGGACGAAGCCTGCGGCGGGCGGGTGTTCGTCAAGGCTGAGGCGCTGCAGCGCACCGGCTCGTTCAAGTTCCGCGGCGCCTACAACCGGCTGTCGCGGCTGAGCGAACAGGAGCGGCGCACGGGCGTGGTGGCCTTCTCCTCCGGCAACCATGCCCAGGGCGTGGCGGTGGCGGCGCGGCTGGTCGGCTGTCCGGCGGTGATCGTGATGCCCTCCGACGCGCCGCGCGTGAAGCTGGACGCGACGCGCGGCTACGGCGCGCAGGTCGTGCTCTACGACCGCCTGCACGAGAGCCGCGAGGCGATCGCCGCGCGCATCGCCGCCGAGCGCGGCGCCGTGGTGGTGCCCGCCTTCGACGATGGCCACGTCATCGCCGGGCAAGGCACGGCGGGCCTCGAAGCGGCGCAGCAGCTGCAGGCGCTAGGCGAGAGCGCCGACGTGCTGTTCTGTCCCGCGTCCGGCGGCGGCCTCATGGCGGGGATCGCGCTCGCGTTCGAGCGGCTGTCGCCCTCGACCCGCCTGTACGTCTGCGAGCCGGCCGGCCACGACGACTTCGCCGCAAGCCTTGCGGCCGGTCGTTCGACCCGGATCGCGGCGGGCGCGCTGAGCCTGTGCGACTCGCTGATGGCGCCGGAGCCCGGCGTGATCCCCTTCGCCATCACCGGGCGGCGGCTGGCCGGCGCGCTGGCGGTCAGCGATGCGCAGGCGCTGTCCGCCATGGCCTTCGCCTTCCGCCACCTCAAGCTCGTGCTGGAGCCCGGAGGTGCGGTGGCGCTGGCGGCGCTTCTCAGCGCGCAGCAGCCGCTGGACGCAGGTGTCGCGCTCGTGGTCGCGTCGGGCGGCAACGTCGATCCGCAGGTGTACGCCCAGGCTCTGAGCGCGTGAGGCCGAGGGTGCGATGGCGGGGCTATCGCGTCGGCACCGGCGTCCCGCTCCGGTAGTCGTAGAAGCCGCGGCCGGTCTTCTTGCCGAGCCAGCCCGCCTCCACGTACTTCACCAGCAGCGGACAGGGGCGGTACTTGCTGTCGGCCAAGCCGTCGTGGAGCACGTTCATGATCGCCAGGATCGTGTCCAAGCCGATGAAGTCGCCAAGCTCCAGCGGACCCATCGGATGGTTGGCGCCGAGCCGCATGGCGGTGTCGATGGCGTCCACGGTGCCGACGCCTTCGTAGAGGGTGTAGACGGCCTCGTTGATCATCGGCGCCAGGACGCGGTTGACGATGAAGGCCGGGAAGTCCTCGGAATTGGCTGTGGTCTTGCCGAGCGAGCGGGCGAAACTGACCGCCGTCTCGTAGGTCGGACCATCGGTGGCGATGCCGCGGATGATCTCCACCAGCTTCATCACCGGGGCCGGATACATGAAGTGCAGCCCGATGAACCGCTCCGGCCGGTCGGTCACCGACGCCAGGCGCGTGATCGAGATGGACGAGGTGTTGGAGGCCAGCAGGGTGCGTTCGCCGAGGTGGGGCGTGAGGCTGCGGAACGCCGCCTTCTTCACCTCCTCGTTCTCCGTCGTCGCCTCGATCAGCAGATCGACGTCGCCGACGTCGGCCTGTTCCACGCCGTGGATGCGCGACAGGGCGGAAGCAGCCGCGACGTCGTCGATCACGCCTTTCTCACGCAGGCGATGAAGCTTGGTCTGCACCGCCTCGAGAGCCGCGCCGCTTCGGTCGGAATTCAGATCATGCAAGCGGACTTCATAGCCAGCCAGGGCGCAGACGTGGCAGATGCCGGTCCCCATCTGACCCGCGCCGACTACGCCGACCGTCTTGATATCCGTCATTCAAAAATCCTGCGGCGGCCTGGGAGCGACTTCAGCCGACGCGATCAAACCTGTCTTTCCAGATGGATACGGCTTCGCTGCGTTGCACACAAGCGGGCGCCTCCGCGCGTTCACGCTTGCGTCAACTGGTGCAACCGCGCGTAGGCGCCGCCCTGCGCCAGCAGCTCGCCGTGCGAGCCCTCCTCCGCCACCCGTCCGCCGTCAAAGACCAGGATGCGGTCGGCGCCGCGGATGGTGGAAAGCCGGTGGGCGATGACGATGGTGGTGCGGCCGGCCATCAGCGCCTCGCTGGCCGCCTGCACCTGACGCTCCGTCTCCACGTCCAGCGACGAGGTGGCCTCGTCCAGCACCAGGATCGGCGCGTCCGCCAGGAAGGCGCGCGCAATCGCCACCCGCTGGCGCTCTCCGCCGGACAGCTTCACGCCGCGCTCCCCGACCAGGGTGTCGTAGCCGCGGGGCAGGCGTGAGATGAAGTCGTGGGCGCGCGCCCGGCGAGCGGCCGCCACGATCTCTTCATGCGTCGCATCGGGCCGGCCATAGGTGATGTTCTCGGCCAGGGAGCGGTGGAACAGGGCCGGATCCTGCGGCACCAGGGCAACGGCGCGCCGCAACGACGCCTGGGTGACCGTGGCGATATCGATCCCGTCGATCAGGATGCGCCCGCTCTCAAGATCGTACAGCCGCTGCAGCAGCTTTACGAAGGTCGACTTGCCGGAGCCTGTCGGGCCGACCAGCGCCACGCGCTCGCCCGGCGCTATAGCCAGGGAGAAGCGGCTGTAAAGCGGATGCGCGGCGTTCCTGTAGCGGAAGGTGACGCGATCGAATACGACGCCGCCGCGTGGTGCACGGGTCGGGACCTGCAAATCCGACGCGTCCGGCGCGTCGGCGACCTGCGGCGGCGTGCCCATGTAGGCCGCCACGTCGAGCACATCGTCCAGGCCCTTCTGCAGGTTGCGCGCGGTCTCCGAGAAGTTGCGCATGTAGCCGCTCATCAGCATGAACGAGGTGACGGCGAAGGCGACGTCGCCGGCGCTCGCGCGGTGTCGGGCCCACGCGCCGACCAGCAGGCCGGTCAGCCCCGCCTGCAGCACGAACAGCAGCATGTTCTGACCAAGGCCCGCCAGGTTGAAGCCATTCCACGTGCGGACCGTCGCCACCCGCCACGCGGAGGTGACCGCGGCGAAGCGCGCGGTCTCCCGCGCCTCCGCGCCGAAGCTCTTGACCACTGCGTTGCCAGTGACCGCATCGGCCAGCGTGGCCCCGATGCGGGTATCGAGCGCGTTGGAGATCAGGTTCAAGGGCCGCAGCACCTTGGCCGAGACCACCAAGCTGTAAGCCATGAACGCCACCACCGTCGCGCCGCAGAACAGACCGGCGAGCGGCCACCGAAGGCCCATGGAGATCGACAGCCCGAACAGCACCACGATGCTGGGCCCAAGCACCAGGAACAGCGAATCCGACACCGCGTCGTAACCGTTCATGGCCCGGCTGACTCGGCGCACGGTGGCGCCGGCGAAACTGTCTGCGTACCAGTCGGTTGAGAAGGACTGCACGCGTTCGAACGCCTCGTTGGCCAGATCCTCCATGTTGCGCGCAGCGAACACGTTGACGACCCGGAACGCTCGGTTGCGGACCAGAA
>CAXTUT010000253.1:0-3597 GCA_964247465.1 uncultured Caulobacteraceae bacterium
GCATAGCGGACGTCCCAGGACGGTCAGGCCTAGGTGTCGCCGGGCGGGGTGGTACCGTCGTGCGGGGCGGGCCGTCCTGGGTGGCGGCGAACAGGGCTGCGCGGGCGCTGTCGTAAGCCTGCCACAGGCCCAGGTCGTGCACGGACGGGAGCGTGGTCGCCTCGCCCTGGTCGAGGCCGGCCAGGGCCGCGTCGACCGTGCGGACGCAACGTTAAGCCGGCGCTCAGGACTGGGGGCCTTTGTGAACAGGTGGCGGGGGACGTGCGGACGTGAACAAGATCCTTCTGCAGCTCGGGCGCTTCGCCTTGGTCGCCTGCATCCTGTTCACCGCCTGGGGCGCCTTCGCCCCGCCGGACGCGGCGCGGCCCCACCTGTTTCCGTGGGACAAGGCCGAGCACTTCAGCGCCTTCTTCGCCATGACCGCCTGTGCGCTCGTGGCTTTTCCCAAGGTGAGGCTGGCGTGGATCGCGTTGGGCTTCAGCGCCGCGGGGGCGGCGATCGAGCTGATCCAGGCGCTGCCGTTCGTGCATCGCGACGGCGACGTCAAGGACTGGATCGCCGATACCTTGGCGGTTGGCGCCGTCGTGGGCGTGGTCGTCGCGGCGCGCATCCGCCGGGCGCTCGGCTAGCCTGGCGGATGGACGGGGGCGCTCATGCGGATCAGCGCGTCGCGTTCGTCCACCGCCAGCGGTCGCCAGCGGCTTTGCGGAAGGTCGGCCAGCCGCAGCGGACCTATGCGGACCCGCAGCAGGTCGATCACTGACAGCCCCACCGCCTCGCACATGCGCCGTATCTGGCGGTTGCGGCCCTCCACCAGCCCGAAACGCAGCGTCTGATCGGCGACCAGCTCCACCGCCGCGGGCCTGAGCTCGCGCCCGTCGAGCCACAGGCCGTGACGCAGCCGCTCGATCCGGGATGTGGTCGTCGCGCCCGACACCTTGACCCGGTATTCCTTGTCCAGGACGGAGGCCGGCCCGATCAGCGCCTTCGCCAGCACGCCGTCCTGCGAAAGGATCAGCAGGCCGCGCGAGTCCCGGTCGAGCCGCCCGAGCGGGGCCAGGCTGGCCTTGGGCGAGATCGCCGGGCCGGGGCCTCCCCACAGATTGGCGGGCGTCAGCAGCCGCGCAGCGGGAATCTGGCCGGCTTCCGGCTGGGCGGAGACCACGCCTACCGGCTTGTTCACCACCACCGAGAGCGCCTCGCTACTGTCCGCGCCGGGCGCCGCCTCCAGCGTCAGGGTCTGACCCTGCGTGATTTTGCGTCCGGGGTCGTCCACGCGCGCGCCGTCGATCTGGACGCGGCCTTCGGCGATCATGGCCTCCGCCTCCCGGCGCGAGCAGACGCCCGCCTGCGCCAGCCAGCGGTTGACCCGCTGTGGCTCAGCTTCGTCATAGCGCCGGCTCCAGCCGGTCACGACCGCGCCCAGGCGGCCCCAAGCAGCGCGCGGACAGGGTCGTCCACCGTCTCTGGCCCGACGAGGTCGAGCACGGCGGTCAGCCGCTCCGACCAGGGCTCCGCTCCACGGGCAGCCAGACGGGCGTCGCTGTCCGGCGGAACGGCCAGGCCCATCCGCACGCCGCCGGTCTTCAGCGGCCGCACGGCTGCGAACTGGTAGCGGCGGGAGAAGGCCGTGTAGCCCTTGCGCCGGCCGACCAGCACCCCGTCCAGCGCCTGCGCCGCCGCGCGAACCGCCTCGAACACCACCCGGCCCGCCGGCTCGGCCCAGAGCGGGTCGTCGGCGTCGACAGAGGGCGGCTCGGAGGGGAAGGCTTGCGCCAGCACCAGCGAAGCGCGGTTCTGGCCCAGGCCATGAACGGTTTTCATCCAGGCGAGCCGGGCGCGATGGCGCACCTCCGGGCATGTGCGCGCGAGGTCGACCCAGGCCTGCATCGTGCGGCCAGTCTCGCGCTCCAGGCCCTCGCCGACGGAGGTGAACCAGCGGCGTTGCGCCTCCGTGAGCGTCTGCGGATCCCACTGCGGCATGTCGCCTCCCGTCGTCCGGCCTGCTAAGCGGTGCGCCAACCTACGCCGGACGGCAGGGGCGCGGCGAGCCCGTCCTGCGCAGCCCAGCGACAGCGGGAGAGGCCCATGAGCCTGGACGGCGAGTACGACCGCGACAACGTCTTCGCGCGCATCCTGCGCGGCGAACTGCCCTGCGCCAAGGTCTACGAGGACGCCGACGTCTTCGCCTTCATGGACCTGTTCCCCCAGTCGCGCGGTCACCTGCTGGTGGTCAGCAAGACCTCCCAGGCGCGCAACCTGCTGGACGTGGAGCCCCACGCGCTGGAGCGGCTGATGCTCGGCGTGCAGCGGCTGGCGCGCGCGGTGCGCGCCGCGCTGCAGCCGGACGGGATCGTGGTCACTCAGTTCAACGGGGCGCCGGCGGGCCAGACCGTCTTCCACCTGCACGTCCACATCATCCCGCGCTTCGAGCACGAGCCGCTGCGTGGCCACACGCACGGCAGCGCGGCGGACGCAGGCGAGCTGGCGCAGATCGCCAACCGGATCGCAGCGGAGATCAGCTGAAACCGGGTGATCCCTCGTGCAGTCCGGCGGCCGGTCGGCTGGCCAGATAGGCGCTCCATAGCTCCTCAGGCTTTGCGCCGGCGACTCGGATCAGGGCGGCCCGCCCATCTCCCCCGCGCCGCAGGACCGCGCTGATCTCGCGCACGGCGCCGGGCCGCTGCCGCTCGACCCAGTCCAGCAGGCCGGCGGTGGCCTGGTAGCCCTCGTCGTAGCGCGCGCCGGCCGGATCGAAGCGGCGCCCGGGATCTTGGGGCAGCAGCACGTAGTAGCGCACGTAGTCGGCGATCCCCTCGACCAGCCAGGTCTGCAGCGTGTGAGGATACGCCTGCACCACGTGCGTCAGCTCGTGCGCCATCATCCCGAACATGTCGGGATCGCCGAGGCGGGCCAGCAGGAAGGGTCCGTTCACGTGGACCGTGGTCCCGTGGGTGATGGCGGCGACCCGTTCGGCCTGCACGCCCAACCGCTGATAGAGCGGCGTCCCCGTCAGCCTGGCCACCGTTTCGGCCGTGACCTGGATGAAGTCTATGTGCACGATATCGGGCGCCGACACGCCGGGGGATGACAGAGCGTTCGTCATCAGAGGCCACCATCGCCGCACACGCGCGTGAAGCTCGACCGCCCACGGCCTGAACACGTCCCAGGCCCCAAAGCGGACGTCCAGGCGCACGGAAGCGTTGGAAGCGCGCGCACGGCCGGCGGCGGTCCATACCGTCGCGACGGCCGTGCAGACCTGGCGTCGGTCCGGGCGCGTGAGACCAGACGGCTCCGCCTTGGATGTCGGATCGGAAAACAAAGCCCTCGCCGTGGCGGACCGCCGGGACGGCCTAGCACGACGCAGCGGTCCTGCGCGACACGCCGCCGCCGTTTCCCTAAAGCGCTCAGCGGCGTAGGGGTCCTTGCGTGGCGCTCGGGTGGACAGATCGGTTGCGACGGTCCGGCTTCGCCCTGATCGCGGGCGCGGCATGGCTGTATGGCGGGAGCGTCGCCGCCGCGCCACGCCGTCCCGTGCTGCAGCCGCGCGCGCAGGTCCAGGGGGTGGCCGACCGCGCCCTGCGCCAGGCGCTGGAG
>CAXTUT010000254.1:0-3572 GCA_964247465.1 uncultured Caulobacteraceae bacterium
GTCAGACCAACCGCGGTGCTGCGCCCCCACCCAACCTTCCCCCATCGAGGGGAAGGGCTCAGGGCCGCGCGCCATGACCGGGGCCATCATCGCCGTCTGCCTGCTGGTCGTTGTATTGCTGGTGGTCTCGGCGCTGTTCTCGGCGGCGGAGACCGCCCTGACCGGCGCCAGCCGCGCGCGCATGCACCAGCTGGAGCGCGAGGGCGACAAGGCGGCCGCGCGCGTCAACGGCCTGATCGAGAACCAGGAGCGGCTGATCGGGAGCGTGCTGCTCGGTAACAACCTGCTCAACATCCTGCTCTCCTCGCTGGTGACCGAGATCCTGACCCGCTCCATCCCCGGCGCAGCCGGCGTGGCCATCGCCACCGGACTGGTCACCGTGCTGGTGCTGGTGTTCGCCGAGGTGCTGCCCAAGACCGTGGCGATCAGCCTGCCGGACGACGTGGCGCGCGGCCTGTCCGGTCCGGCCCAGGTGACGGTGGCGGTGTTCGGTCCGGTGATCTCTGCCATCCAGGGGCTGATCAAGGCGGCGTTCCGCCTGTTCGGCCTGAACCTGGACGAGGCCGCCGACGCCGCCTTCGCCCAGGCCGAAATCCGCGGCGCCATCGAGTACCACCACGAGGAGGGGCTGGTGGAGAGCGGCGACCGGCGCATGCTGGGCGGCGTGCTCGACCTCGCCGGCATGGACGTCACGCAGGTGATGGTCCACCGCACCAACATCACTCTGCTCGACGCCGGCCAGCCGGCCCGCGAGGTCGTCGCCCAGGCGCTGGAGGCGCCCTTCACGCGCCTGCCGCTCTACAGCGGCGAGAGCGAAAACATCGTGGGCGTGCTGCACGCCAAGGACCTCGCCCGGGCGATGGAGGCCGTAGGCGGCGACCTCGACGCGCTCGACATCGCAGCCGTCGCCAACGCCCCCTGGTTCATCCCCGACACAACCAACCTGAAGGACCAGCTCCAGGCCTTCCTCAAGCAGCGCAACCATTTCGCCCTGATCGTGGACGAGTATGGGGCGCTGCGCGGCCTCGTCACCCTGGAGGACATCCTGGAGGAGATCGTCGGCGAGATCGAGGACGAGCACGACTTCACGGTGGAAGGCGTGCGCCGCCAGCCGGACGGCTCGGTCAACGTGGACGGCTCGGTGGCCATCCGCGACCTGAACCGGGCCATGGAGTGGGACCTGCCCGACGACGAGTGGGTCACGGTGGCGGGCCTGGTCATCCACGACGCCCAGATGATCCCTGACCCCGGCCAGACCTTCATCTTCCACGGCCACCGCTTCCAGGTGCTGCGTCGCCAGAGGAACCAGATCACCGCGCTCAGGGTCAGCCCGCCGTTAGCGGAGGCCGAGGGCGCCGTCGCCTAACCAGTTCTGATCCTCTCTCTTTGTGGAAGGGGGACGCACGAAGCGGGTAGAGGGGGCTGAGCCGCCGATTCCGGACTGGAGCCCCCACAGCCGGCTGCGCCGACAGCTCGCCCAGAGGAGGAGCATCTATCGGCGCTCTGGCGTCAGCCGGCGCGGCCGCCGAGCGCTTTCAGGTCGTCGTCGGTGGGTTTGGAGACCAGGACGATGTCGGTGGCGCGACGCCATTCCGGGGTGTTCTGGTGCAGCTTCTCGCGGGCGCGCAGCGCGAAGATGCGCGCCTGGACGAAGTCGCCGACCGAGAAGCGCTCCTCGGCGGTCGCCAGCCTGGCCTGACCGTCCAGGCCCTTGGCGTCGTAGGCCTGGGCGAGCAGGCGGTAGGCGGGATCGTTGCCGCCGTCCAGGTCGTCGCGGTCCAGCGATATGGCCTGGCGAAGGTTCAGGATGGCCGGATCGAGCTTGGCCGGATCGTTTTCCGCGATCATCGCCTGGGCGAGGTTGACACGCAGCAGCGGCGCCTCCGGCTTCAGGTCGACGGAGTGCTGGTGGGCGGCTTCGGCGTCCACCGTCTTCCCGGCCTCGAACAGCACCTGGCCCTTCAGCTCCCACAGATAGGGGTTGTTGGGAAAGTCGTGCAGCAGATCGTCGAGGGCGGTCAGGGCGTGGTCGCTCTCGGTCTCGCGGTAGTAGGCGATGGCGCGGGCGTAGCGCGCGACAAAGGAATGGTCGGAGTCGGGATACTTGAAGAACGCCGTCTGCGGCGGCTCGGTGAAGCCGATCAGTTTGGCCTTCATGATCTCGTGTTCGGTCACCAGCTCCGGCGAGTCGACGGCCTTGTAGTGCGGCTGCTCCTCCGCGCGCTGGCGCAGCAGCTCGATGCGGTCGTCGCTGAGGGGGTGGTCGTCGAACCAGCGGTAGCGCCGGGTCTCGCTGAACACCTCCTGGTACTGGAACTCCTTGAAGAAATCGACGAGCCCCTTGGCCGACTGGCCGCTCTTCTCCAGGTAGGTGATGGCCGCCTGGTCGGCGCGGGCCTCCTGTTCGCGGGAGTAGCCGGCCGCGCCGAGAGCGCCGAAATAGCTGGCCGAGCCGAGCAGCGCGCCCGCGGCGTTGCCGCCGCCGGCCGCCGCCAGCAGCGCCCCAAGGCCCAGCGTCAGGATGTACGGCACCAGCCCCGCCTTCTCCTCCTCACCCCGGCGCGCGGCGTGATAGCCGGCGGCGTGCCCGGTTTCGTGAGCGATGACCCCGATCAGCTCGTTGGGGTTCTCGGTCTTCTCGATCAGGTCGGTGCCGATGAACAACAGCTGGTTGCTGGCCGCCGCGGCGTTGAAGACGTGGGTCTGGATGACGATGGTCACGTTCTTCGGGGTAAGCCCGGCGGCGAGGAAGACCGGGTCGAACTCCTTGTGCAGGATTTCGTTGATCTCGGTGTCCAGCACGACTTCGGACGGGCCGGTTTCGCCTTCCTGCGCGTAGGCTTGGACCGCCGGCGTGAACAGAACGCTCGCCGCCATGCCGAGGCTGAGGGCGGCGTGAGCGCCGCGTCGCCGCCGGCGACTTCGCTCGGCCGAGGCGGCCTTGGCGGTGGGTACGCTCATGGGAGCAGGAGACTCCAGCACTGGGCGATCGGCGCCGCCGCCGACCCGTTGTCCCCCGACCCGCTGATCCTAGCGCGTCAGCCCTTGCGGCGCCACCAGCCGCGTCTCGGCGCCGCAGGCTGGCCGGTGATCTCGGCGGGATCGGGCTCAGGCGGCGCAGCGTCTACGGGCTCGGCAGCGGGCGCTTGCGCCTCCATCGGCGCGGCCGCCGGTTCCCTTTGAGGCGCGACCGCAGGGTCTTCGGGCGCGGGGTCCTCGGGCGCGGGGTCCACCGGCTGCGGCGCGTTTGGCTCTCCGGCCTGCAAATCCGTCGGGGCGGTCTCGGCGGCAGGCTCCAGGGACGAGGGCGCGTCGGCGATGGAGGGCGGCGCGTCGGCCCAGACCGAGCCTTGCGACACCTCGGCCGGCTCCGATGCGACATCGGCGGCGGCCAGCGGCTCGATCGTCACCGACGCCTCCTCGCCTTCCATCGCGACGTTGGCGGGGGCTTCGCCTCCAGCCTGGCCGCCGCGCCGGGTGCGAGGTCGGCCTCGGCCGCCGCGATGGCGGCGCCCGCGACCTTCGCGTTCCTCGCCGGTGGCCGGAGCGGTGGACTCGCCCCCGGCGTAGGG
>CAXTUT010000255.1:0-3563 GCA_964247465.1 uncultured Caulobacteraceae bacterium
ATCCAGGTAGAACTTGTTGTGTAACAGGTGCCGGCGCCACTCAATGCCGATCGTATAGAAGTCGGTGTCGCCGGCGGCGTTGACCTGGACCTTGGCGTAGAACTTGGGGTTCAGCAGGTAGATCAGGTGGAAGGTCTCGGTGCGGTAGAGCAGCTGGATGTCGTTGGTGCCGCCCTCGTGCGGGGTGCCCGATACGCCGAAGCTGGTGTCGTGGGCGAAGCCGCCGATGGCCAACTCGCCTGCCAGGGCGGGCGCAGCGGCCAGCAGACTGGAGGCCGACGCGATGAAGGCCGACGCGATGAGGGCGAGGGCACGGCCGAACTGACGCATGATCGGGTTCTCTGCGCCCGCCGAAGCAGGCTGTGTCAGGAGGGTGTCGACGCGGCGCCATAAAGCGGCAAAGCCGCCCCGTGTCCAGCCGGTCAAAGCCGGAGGCGACCAGCGCTGAGCGCCGTCCGGGGGCGTCAGTGGCGAAACACCCGCATGCCGGTGAAGGCCATGGCGATCCCCCGCGCGTCTGCGGCCGCGATCACCTCGGCGTCGCGGATGGAGCCGCCAGGCTGGATCACCGCGGTCGCGCCGCCCTCGGCCGCCTGGATCAAACCGTCGGCGAAGGGGAAGAAGGCCTCGGACGCGCAGGCCGAGCCGTCGGCCAGCGAACCCGGCAGGCCCGCAGTCTCGGCGGCCTCGCGAGCGCGCAACGCGGCGATGCGCGCGCTGTCGCGGCGGTTCATCTGGCCGGCGCCTATGCCGGCGGTCTGGCCGTTCTTGGCGTAGACGATGGCGTTGGACTTGACGTGCTTGGCGATGGTGAAGGCGAACAGCATGTCGGCCACCTCGGCGTCGGTCGGTGCGCGCCTGGTCACGATCTTCAGGTCGGCGGCGACGACCCGGGCGGTGTCGCGGGTCTGCACGAGGAAGCCGCCACCGACGGAGCGGAACACCTCGCCGGCCGCGCGGGGGTCGGGCAGGCCGCCCGTGGTGAGCAGGCGCAGGTTCTTCTTGGCGGCGAACACCGCGATGGCGTCCTCGTCAGCCTCAGGCGCGATCACCACCTCGGTGAACACCTCCACGATCGCGCGCGCCGCCTCCACGTCCAGCCGGCGGTTGACCGCCACGATCCCGCCGAAGGCCGAGACCGCATCACACTGCAGGGCCCGTTGGTAGGCCTCAAGCAGCGAGCCGCCCAGCGCCACGCCACAGGGGTTGGCGTGCTTGATGATGGCCACCGCGGCGTGGTCGGCGGGGTCGAACTCGGCCACGAGCTCGAACGCGGCGTCGGTGTCGGCCACGTTGTTGTAGCTCAGCGCCTTCCCCTGGTGCTGCCGCGCGGCGGCCACACCCGGTCTTGTGACGCCTGAGCGATAGAAGGCGGCGGCCTGATGGGGGTTCTCGCCATAACGCATGGTCTGCAGCCGCTCGCCGACGATGACTTTGCGCGCGGGGAAGGCGTCGCCGACCTGATCGGCGAACCAGCCGGAGATCGCCGCGTCATAGGCGGCTGTACGGGCGAAGGCGCGGGCGGCCAGCCGCTGGCGCAACTCAAGCGTTGTCGCGGCGTCCGCCTTCAGCGCCGCAATCACGTCTGCGATGGCTTGCGAGTCGGTGCAGACGGCCACGTAGCCGTGGTTCTTGGCCGCCGAGCGGATCATGGCGGGGCCGCCGATGTCGATGTTCTCCACCGCCGTAGCGAAGTCGGCGCCGGCGGCGACGGTGGCCTCGAACGGGTAGAGGCTGACGTAGAGCAGATCGATTCCGCCGATGCCGTGCTCTTCCATGGCCTGAACGTGGGACGGAGCGTCGCGCACGCCGAGCAGGCCGCCGTGCACCGCGGGGTGCAGCGTCTTCACCCGCCCGTCCATCATCTCCGGGTAGCCGGTCAGCTCAGCCACGTCGCGCACCGGCAGACCGGCCTGTGAGATCGCTTTACGCGTGCCGCCGGTGGAGACCAGCTCCACGCCCAACTCGTGCAGGGCGCGCGCCGCCTCGACCAAGCCGGCCTTGTCTGAAACCGACAGCAGGGCGCGGCGGACCGGCGCGCGGTCCGGAGCGGGCGGGAAGTCGGGGGCTGAGGGCATGGGCGGACTCCGGGCAGGATGCTCTGGGGCCCAGGCGCGCGGCGGATCCGCCCCGCACTCTTCGGTGGTGACCCACCTTGAGCGCCAGTCGTGCCGGGCGGGCGTGGGCTACAGGAGGCGCGCGCCGCGTGTCAACGCGCCGGCATAGCCCGGCTCTGCGTAGCAGCGGTCAGCGCGGGGCGCGCTTGGCCAGGATGCGCTGCAGGGTGCGGCGGTGCATGTTCAGTCGCCGCGCGGTCTCGCTGATGTTGTGGCCGCAGAGTTCATAGACGCGCTGGATGTGCTCCCAGCGCACCCTGTCGGCGGACATGGGGTTCTCCGGCGGCGCGGGCGAGCCGCCTTCCCGGGCGGCGAGCAGGGCGCGGGCCACATCGTCCGCGTCGGCGGGCTTGGGCAGATAGTCCACCGCCCCGGCCTTCACCGCCGCCACGGCGGTCGCGATGTTGCCGTAGCCGGTGAGCATGACCACCCGGGCGTCAGGGCGCACGGTCTGGATCACCTCCACCACCTGCAGCCCGTTCCCGTCCTCCAGCCGCATGTCGAGCACGGCGAAGGCGGGACACTTCTCCTTCACCACCGTGATCGCCTCAGCCACCGCGCCGACGGCGGTCACCTCGAAGCCGCGGCTCTCCAGAGCGCGGCCGAGCCGGGTGCGGAGCGGCGCATCGTCGTCCAGCACCAGCACGGATTTCTCGGGCAGGGCGGCGATCGAGGCGGAGATGTCGGTCATCAGGGTCTCCTGAAGGCGGTCGGCATGGCTCGCCACCCTCGTCATAATGTCGCATCTACCGTGGGCGCAACAAAAGAGGTGCAATTGAGGCGGCGTAACGTCGGCGGCCGGTCACGGGGCCTCCGGCGCCTCGATCCGCGCGCGCGGCCAACGGGCGGAGATGACGGCGCCCCCGCGCTTGGCGTTCCTGAACTCCACCTGCGCACCCGTCCGCTCCAGCAGGGTCTTGGCGATGAAGAAGCCCAGCCCCATGCCCTGGTGGGAGGAGCGCGAGTTCTCCCCGTGGCTGCGCGTGGTGACGTAGGGCTGGCCGAGCTTGCTCATCACCTCCGGCGGGAAGCCCGGGCCGTCGTCGCGCACCTCGATCTGCAGCCGGTCGGCGTCATAGTAGGCGGTCAGCTCCACCACGGACTCGGCGAAATCGGTGGCGTTCTCCACGAAGGCCGACAGGCCGTGCATCACCTCCGGCAGGCGGCGGACCTCCAGGATCGAGGCGCCGGGCGCGCAGCTGACCTGGGGATCGATCAGGATCACGTCGCCGCGGTAAGGGTCGGCGATCTCGTCCAGCAGCTGGGAGAGGCCCATCCGGGCGTGGTGGGCGTCGGAGGTGTCGGGCTCCTGCCCGAGCTTCTTCAGGATTTCGCGGCAGCGCGCGGCCTGGCTGATCAGGAGCTGCACGTCCTCCAGCAGCGGACCGGGCTCAAGGCCGCGCACCATTTCCTTGGTCACCACCTGGATGGTGGCCAGCGGGGTGC
>CAXTUT010000256.1:0-3558 GCA_964247465.1 uncultured Caulobacteraceae bacterium
GAATTCCTCTTCAGCGGTCTGTCGAACATGTTCGGTGGCGGGCGCGGCGGTTTCGGCGGCGGCGGAGAGAACGTGACGATCAACGAATACGGTGACGGCGGCCAGGGCGGCTATGACAATGGCGGCGGTGGCTTTGACGACGGCGGTGGCGACAACGGCGGCTACGACGACAGCGGGAACTGAGATCGCGAGAGCGTGACGGGGTCGCCTGCGCGGCTCTCGCCCGACCTGTCGCAGAAATGAAAAGGGCCGCGTCGGCGACGCGGCCCTCAGTCGTATTCAGGTTTTTCTCGTTAGAACGGATAGTAGCGGAAGCTCGTGAAGATGAGGTTGTCGTGCGCTTCCGGCGCGCCGCCGACGCCGCTGAAGGCTTCGCGGGCGACGTAGGAGTATTGCAGGCCGAGCCGGATCTGGCCCCAGGGACCGGTGAACAGCTTGTCCCAGGCCTGGAAGGTCAGCTCCGACAGCTGGCGGGTGTTGCCGGTGCAGGTGAGCGTAGAGGCCTCGATACCGCAGCCCGTGTTGACTGCGGTGAAATTGCCGTAGGTGCCCTTGCCGCTATCGGGGCGGGTGTCGCGCTCCTCGCCGCCGACGAAGTAGAAGTCCAGCGTCGGTGTGGCGTGCAGGGTCGCGATGACGAGCGCGGCGGTCTCCTGGACGGCGGTGATCTTGCCGCTCGGGGTGAAGGCTACGTCCGGCAGGCCGCTGGTGCCGTAGCGGCCGACGCCCTTGCCGGTGATGCCCGACACCTGCACGTCGAACAGGCCCGGCATGACCTGGCCGGCCACCGCGCCGCCGACGCTGCCGGCGTCCAGGCTGTTGCTCTTCAGGTTGCCGAGCTGCTCGTAGAAGTTCCGGTACAGGCCAAAGACCTCGGCGTGCAGGTGGTGGCCGAAGACGTCCTCTTCCGCAGCGGCCTTGCCGACCACGTCGGGGACATGGTTCAGCGACTGGGTCGCGGGCGCCACGCCGCTGACCGCCGTCACCGCGCCGTTGGCGGTGGTGGTCGCCAGAGTGCCCGTATCGCCGCCGAAGAAGTTCGCGCCGTTGTTGATCGTCGTGACCACGCCCGCCGCCGCCGGGGCGGCGCCGCCAAAGGTGGTCTGCGGGTTCTCGGCCGACACGGCCAGCCAGACGGACTTGTTGAACAGGTCCTTGGTCACGCGGATCTGAGGCTGGCGGGCCCAGACGTAGCCGGCGTTGTACTGCGCGTCGATGTTGGGCGGCAGCACTTCGTTACGCGGCGTGATGCCCTTGCTGTTGGTGGTGACCAGCGACCACTCGTCACCGGCCAGGATGTGCCAGCCTTCGTCGGCCCAATCCAGCGTGCCGTAGACCACGCGGGTACGCAGGTTGAAGGAGTCCGATTCGTTCAGGTTCGCCGTCTGTGCGGCGCCTAGGAAGTCGAACTCCCCGTAGGCGGAGAGCTTCAAGTCGGGGTTCACATTGCCCTCGACCAAGCCGGAGATGCGGCTCTGGCGCGCCGTGCCGCGCAGCTCCTCGGAGTGCCCAGTGCGAGTGATGGCGTAGGGAATGCTGTTGAAGGGCGTGGCCACGTCTGAAGCGAGGTTGTGCTCGCGGTAGATGCCGGCGGCCTCGATGAAGCCGCCGGGGGTGATCTTCACGCCCTTGAAGTAGATGCCGTCGGTCTTGGGCTTCAGCTTGTCCGCCTCGGCCGCGACGGCGGTGGGGATCGACTGGATGATGGCGGCGGTGGCGTCGGCGTCGGCGGCCTGGGCGGTCTCGATCTGCTCCTGGGCGGACTGCGCCGCCTGGGCCGCCTGAGCGGCCTGGGCCTGGGTCTGCGCCTGGATTGCGCCTTGGCTGTTCAGCTGCTCGCGCAGGGCGCGGACTTCTTCGCGAAGCTCCGACACTTCGCCGCCGCCGCTGTGAACGACGTGCTTGTGCTCGACCTTTTTGTGGTGGGTTACGGCGGCCTGCGCCGTTACACCGGCGCCGAGCGCGATCATGCCGCCGAGCGTAGCTCCCCGCAGCAGCGTGTTCTTCGTCGTCATCGATCGAGTCCCCTATCCCCCGCGACCCAAGCTGCGCCGCCCTCACGGCGCGCTTAATGGCGCTGGACGATGCTCATGCTACTCTTCGGCGACAGTTTTGTTACGCTGACAGGGTCAGAGCGGCAGCGCGACTTTCACGCCACACTGTGGTCGCAGTTCGGACATCATCGGCTTCAAGCGATCTGCGCGGCGATCAAGCCGATCCAAGTCTCGGCTTTGTTCCGAGCGGCCCCCCGCACAGCGACGCGGGCCTTCAGTGACCCAGCGGCGCCCAGAACCCGCAACGGTGACGCATGGCGAAGTCCGCGGCGGTCTGGTCGCCGTCCGGGCGCAGCTGCAGCGGCGCCCCGCCGTGAACGGCGCTCCAGCCGGCTCCGGGCGTTCCCGTGCGGGCGAACGCGCCCCACGCCGCCTGCATCCGCTCCGACAGCGCGCGCTGCTGCGGATCGAAGGCGGCCGGATCGGCAACCGCCCATGGCGTCTGCATCACATAGACGATCTCGGAGGTGTGGAAGGCCTTCAACGCAGGCGTGAACGGCGCGCGGGGCAGGCGATTGACTGCATGCGGGTCGTCGAACTCGTAGGCGTAGACGGGCGCGCGCCGCTCCAGCAGGGCGTTGGTGGTCAGGGCGGGGCAGGCGAAGGTGGAGTCGGTGACGATGTCCACATAGGCTCGCGCGAAGGACCGCTTGGCGATTGGCTCGTACTCGGCGAGCACCTGCGGCGTCTGCGCCAGGAAGAAGTCGCCGATGATCTTCTCGTAGCTGGCCCGGGTCCAGAGCTCGCCCTTGAAGCGGTTGAGGTTCAAGAACAACCTGGCTTCGTCGTGGTTTGTCCCGTCGATCACGGGTACGGCGGCGAACCGCCCCTGCTCGAAGGCCACGCGGGGCGAGAGCGGGAGCCCATCCCCTCCATAGGTCGCCGACCAGGAGTCCTTGCCAAGCAGCCCGCGCCGGTGGGCGTTGGCCTTGATCACACGATTGGCCGGCAGGGCGCGCAGGCAGGCCGCGGCGGTGGCCCGGTCGCCGCAGCCGAGGTCAGCCGCCATGGCCTCGCCGCCCGCTTCCGCATCGGCCTGGCTGATCGCCGAGTCGGGCGAGGTGCAGGCTCCGCTCTCGATGATCGCGCGTTCGAACAGCCCTTGTGCGCCGGGCGAGGCCAATTGTTCGCACACGCTCCACCCGCCCGCCGACTCGCCGAAGATCGTGACGTTGGCCGGATCGCCGCCGAACGCTGCGATGTTGGCCTTGACCCAGCGCAGCGCCGCCTGCTGGTCCAGCAGGGCGTAGTCGCCTGCGCCTTCGCCCCGCAGCGCAGGATGGGCGAGGAAGCCCAGCGCGCCAAGCCGGTAGTTGATCGCGACGGTCACCAAGCCCTGGCGTTGAGCCAGCCGGCTGAGGTCGTACTGGGTGTTGTAGCCGATGACGAAGCCGCCGCCGTAAATCCACACCATGACCGGCAGCCGGGCTCCGGCCTTGACGCCGGCCGGCGTGTAGACGTTCAGCGTCAGGCAGTCCTCAGACTGGCGGCCCGATCCCGGGAT
>CAXTUT010000257.1:0-3545 GCA_964247465.1 uncultured Caulobacteraceae bacterium
CCACAATCCCCCCCGGGCGCCAGCGGGGCGGCGCCGCCCCGCGGCGCCCGCACCCCAACCACCCGGCCGCGCGCCCCCGCCACGATGGTCACCGGCGCCTCGATGGTCTCGAGCGTACGCAACGCCTCCATGCGGCGGCCGAGGATAAGCGCGAACTGCAGCCACCCCCAGGTCTGTTCGTCCAGGCGCAATTCCGGCGCAAGCTCGAGCAGCGCCTGGAAACGGGCCCAGCGCGCGGCGTCGTGGGTGAAGACGCGCCCGCTCTGCTGGTCCTCGTGCGAGACGCGCGGATTGGCGGGCGGCGTGGCGACGCCGCCGCCGCCGATCAGCGTCATCACCGTCGCCGCGGCGCTCACCACGCTCGGGGAGCGGCCGCCGATGCGTACTCCCAGCATCGGCGCGCTCAGGATCGCGCCGTCGAAGCGCGTTTCGCCCTCGCTCATGGACAGCAGGGTCAAGCCGCCGCCCATGCTGTGGCCAAGCCCGATCCAGGGACGCGGCAACCGCTCGGCGAAGGCGTCCAGCACCCGCGACAGGTCGGACAGGAACAGCCGCCAGCCTCGCGCATGCCCCTTCATCGCCCCGCCCGGCCCCAGGCCGATGTGGCGAAAGCGCTGGGACAGGCCCTGTCCGCGCCAGTCGTGGATCAGGGTGGTGAAGCCGGCCGCCTGAAGCTCTCCGATCACCTCGGCGTACTTCTCGATCGGTTCGGTACGGCCGGGGCTGACCACCACCGAGCCGCGCGCCGCGCCGCTTGCCGGAAACAGCGCCGTACGCAGTCGCGCGCCATCCGAGGCCTCTACCCAGTAGGCCGCACCCCGCCAGGGCGGCGCGCCCGGCGCGCCGTAGAGCGGTGCCGCCAGCACCTAGCGCACCCGGTCGAACAGGGCCTGCAGCTTGGACTGGACCTGCATGGCGGTGGCCATGTCGGAGACCTTCAGCCGCCCCGTGAGCACCGCGGTCATGGGGTTCAGGCGGCCCTGCCCCATGGCTTCCATGTCTTGACGCGTCAGCGTGAGCGTCAGGTCGGCCGGCGCGTCGACGTTGGAAACGTCGGCGCCATCCACCCGCACCACGCCGTCGCCCTTCAGCACGAACTTGACCGAGCGCCCGAGACCGCCGTCCTGCCCCACCGCCGCTCGAAACTTCTCTGTGATCTCTTCCAGGCTGGCCATGCGCGACGCTCCAAAGCAGGGTCGCGTGTCTCGCCCAGGCGGTGCGCCGACGCAACCCTGCGCCGCTGGACCGGCATGCAGCCAAGGGCGACCGCCTCTACGAAAGCCTGCGAGCTGAGCCTAGGCCGCCTGGCCGCAGGAGAAATCCAGCCCGACGGCCGCCTCCAGCTGCGCGTTGCGCCAGCGGGCTCCAGACAGCACAGCTGAGCTAAGGTCCGCCCCGGCCAGATCGCAAGCCTCGAAGAGGGCTCCGCTCAGGTCGGCCTTCTGCAGCTGGACGTAGCGCATGCGCGCCTGGCTGAAGACTGTCGGCATGGTGCGGCCGCCGCCCAGCGGCAGCGCTGCGGCGCACACCTCGCGCAGGTCCGCCTTGGTCAGGTTGGCCCCGTTCAGCCGCGCACCGCGCAGGTCGGCGCCGCTGAAGTTGACGTTGCGAAGGTCCGCGCCTTCGAAGTTGGCGCCCTGCAGGAACGCGCCGGACAGGTCCATGCCGACCAGGCAGGCCCCCTTGGCCGACAGGGCCGCCAGCCGCGCGCCCTTCAGCTCGCCCTTCATCAGGCGCAGGTCTTCGCCGTCGAAGCTGGCGAGGGAGCCGGTCTTGCCGCCACTGCGCCACCATGCGGCGGACTGCTGGACGCGGGTGAGCAGCTTGAGCAGATGGGCCTTGGGGTCGCCCGGCATGTCCCGCAGCACGCCCGTCATGTCGGCGCGCGCCAGCTTGGCGCCGCTGGTGTCCACTCCGCTGAGCACCGCGCCGCTCAGATTGGCGCCTTCCAGGTTGGCGCCGACCACCTCGGCGTTCTCCAGGTTGGCGCCGCTGAGGTTGGCGTCCTTCAGGTTTGCGTTGGCGAGCTTGGCGCCGCGCAACGAGCAGTCGGTGAAATCCGCGTTGCAGGCGCTGGACCCGGACATCTGGGACCCGTCCAGGGTGGCGCCGGAGAAATTGGCGTTGGCGAGGTCGGTGGAGCGGTTCTCGCTGCGCAAGGTCTCCAGTCCCAGGCGCGGATGCGGCACCGAGATCGAGCCCTGGCGGAAGTCGGCCCCGGTCAGATCGGCGAAGGACAGGTTGGCGCCGCGCAGGACCACGCCGCGCAAATCCGCCCTGAGCAGCAAGGCGCCCCTGAGGTCCGCAGTGCTGAGGTCACATCCAAACAGCGACGCCCGCGTCATGTCGGCGCGAACGAAGCGCGCGCCCACCAGGGCCGAGCCGGTGAAGTCGGCCTCTGTGAGAGTGCGCCCGTCGAAATTCAGGCCGCTGACGTCGGCGAAGCGGAAGCTCGCGCGCTGGCCGCCGGCGCGACCTTGCAGAAAGCGCTCGTGGGCCTCGAGCACGGCGTCGGCCTCAGCCTGCGTATGCCGCCGCCGCGAGGCCGTCTGCGCCATGTCTCCCCCGTCCGACCCCGGAAACCCTAACCCAGGGAGGTGTGCGACTCCTTAAAGGGGGTCGGCTTTGTCCGCGGGCGGCCTGCGGAACAGGATGGCCTTGGTCAGGAAGGCGCTGTCCTGCGCCTCCGTCCGCAGCCCCGCCCTCGCAAACAGCGCGCCGAGATCGCTGGCCTGATAGCTGGCGTAATAGGGCTCGTGGAAGAAGGCCGGAAACGCCTGGAGCAGGCGGTCCAGATCGGGGGCGTCCACCGCCTGGATCGAGTCTGCGAACGCCAGCACCCCGCCGGGCTTCAGCACCCGCGCCAGCTCCGCGGCGACGACGGCGCGCACGCGTGGCGGCAACTCGTGAAACAGATAGATGCAGCTCACGCCGTCCAGGCTGGCGTCGGCGAACGGCAGGCGCTCCGCGCTCGCCTGGATCACGGACGTGGCCGAGCGGGCCGCGGCTTCGCGCGCATAGGCGTGGGACAGGTCCACGCCCGCCACCCTGGCGCGCGGGAAGGCCGCCTTCAAATCCGACAGGAACGAGCCCGATCCGCAGGCGATGTCGGCCATGCGCAACGTGCGCTGGTCGCGCCCACGCCAAGCCTTGGCCATCAGCGACAGGGCCCGGCGGCGCATCGCGCCCGCCGCGCCGGAGAACAGGGTCTCCACCTGCGCCTCGTAGCGCCGGGCGCTCTGTTCGGTGAACCAGCCGCCGGACTGGTAGTGGAAGTTTTGCCGGTAGTAGGTCGGGTAGGCTTGCGAGCCGTCTTCCTCGCGCGCCTCCACCGCGCCGCCGCGCCGGCGGCGGGCGTCGACCTCGCGGGCGTCGGACAGCACGTCGACCGCGCGGCGGAGCATGGCCTGGAGGTCGCGCGGCGGCGTCTCCGTCACCGGGTACAGGCCGGCGGCGATGTCGGCGGCGTCCTTCTCGAACGCTTCGAGCCAGGCGCGGCGCAGGCGACCGGCGGGCGGCGGCGGCGCGTCCACGCCAGGGGGTGG
>CAXTUT010000258.1:0-3536 GCA_964247465.1 uncultured Caulobacteraceae bacterium
CTCTCGCCGCGTGCGCCGAGGCGGGCGGGCAGGCCGTCGTAGCGGCCGCCGGCCGCCACGGGCCTGTCGTAGCCGAGCGCCAGGCTCCTGACCTCGAACAGCAGGCCGTCATAGTAGCCGAACGGGCGCACGAAGCCGGTGGAGAAGATCATCGCCAGCTCCGGCACGCCGGCTTCCACCAGGGCGCGCAGGCGCCGGACCCAGGGCTGGAGCTGGATGTCGAACTCGACCTTGGCCTCGTAGGCCAGCGACTCCACCCGATCCAGCGCCTCGCGCGGCGGGGCGACGATGTCGAGATAGCGGCTGACCAGGTCGGTCTCCGCCGGCGTCAGACGCGCGGCGGACGCCTGCTCGGCGCGGGCGCACAGGCGATGGGCTATCTCGGCCGGCGAGCGGCCGCCGATGGGCTGGATGCCCGCCAGCCGCCAGACCTCCTCCAGCACACCGGCCGCCTCGCCCTCCGGCAGTCCGCTCAGCAGCTCCGCCAGCCGACCTCCGGGACGAGCGGGCGCGCCGGCCTGCACGCGCGCTAGCTCGGCGCGTAGCCCCCGCCCACTGGCGTAGGCGCGCACCAGCCGCGCGTGCGCGGCCTGCGGCAGCGCCAGGGCGCCCAGGAAGGCGTCGAACAGGGAGACGTCGCCCAGCACCAGGCCGAGGTCGCTCCGCCCGCCGGCGACCGCGGCGCGCCAGGCGAGGACGGCCACCTGCACGTCCTGCGCCTCCTCGTCGCCCTTCGGTCCATAGGCCTCCACGCCGATCTGCAGGAACTCGACTGGACGTCCGGCGTCGCGCGGCGCGGTGCGGAAGGCCTTGCCCTCGTAGAGATAGCGGCCCTGCGTCGCGCCCGCGCCGATGTGGGCGGAGGCGATGGCGATGGTGAAGTCCGGCCGCAGGCACAGCTCGCCCGCGCCCTCGCCCGCCACCGCGAACAGGCGCGTACGCATCGCCTCGCCCGTCAGGTCGAGCAGCAGCGACAGGGGCTGCAGCACCGGGGCGTCGGTCCACACGCCGCCGAAAGCCTCGAAAGGCGCGCGGATGGCGGCGAGCTGCTCGGGCGGCAGGGCGCGCTCGGTTAGCACGGCGCTCAACCTTCCAGGATGCGGCGCACGTGCGCCACCAGATCGGCGCGCGGGATCGTCGCCTGGCCAGGCCGCTCGGCCTTCCAGGCCTTGTTGTCGGAGACCTGGCCGGCCAGCGCACGGCCGAGGTCCAGGTCCTTCACCGTCACCGCGCCGGCCGCCAGCTCGTCCTCGCCCACGATCACCGCGGCGGGGGACAGCCGCCGGTCGGCGTACTTCATCTGCGCCTTCATGCCCGAGCCTCCGAGATAGACCTCCGCGGCGATCCCCGCAGCGCGCAGCTCGCCGGCGATGGCGAAGTAGTCGGCCATGGCGGCCTCGCTGAAGGCGATCACCACCACCGGGCCGCGCACTGCCGAGCCCGGCTCACGTCCCGCCGCCCGCAAGGCCGCCACGAGCCGACTGACCCCGAAGGAGAAGCCCGTGGCCGGCACGCTCTCGCCGGTGAAACGCGCCACCAGGTCGTCATAGCGTCCGCCGCCGCCGATGGAGCCGAAGCGCAGCGGGCGGCCCTGCGCATCGAAGGCGTCGAGCAGCAGATCCGCCTCGAACACGCAGCCCGTATAGTATTCAAGCCCCCGAACGATGGTGGAGTCGAACTTCGCCTGCGCTTCGGAGACGCCGAGCCGGTCCAGAGCCGACCCAATGCGTCGCAGGTCCTCCAGACCCTCGTCGCCCGACGCGGAGCCGCCGATCGCGTCCGCAATCCTGTCCAGCGTAGCGGCCCGGCTGCCGCCGTGCGGGCTAGCGACGAAGGCGAGCACGCGCTCGATCCCGCTTGCGTCCAATCCCGCGCCTTTTGTAAAATCCCCGCTCTCGTCGCGACGGCCCTCGCCGAGCAGCAATCGGACTCCGTCCGGACCGAGCCGGTCGAGCTTGTCGACCGCGCGCAGCACGACCAGCTTCTGGCTCGGAGCGCTGACGCCGATTGCCTCCAACAGGCCATTCAGCAGCTTGCGCGTGTTGATCTTGACGACCGCCGCCCCGGAGGAGAGCCCGGCCGCCTCCAGCCCAGCCGCCGCCATGGCGATCACCTCGGCGTCCGCTTCGGGGCGGGCCGAGCCGACCGTGTCGGCGTCGCACTGGATGAACTCGCGGTATCGTCCCGGGCCGGGCTTCTCGTTGCGCCATACGGGACCGAAGGCGTAGCGGCGGAACGGCTTGGGCAGGCTCTCCCGGTTCTCGGCGTAGAAGCGGGCGAGTGGCGCGGTCAGGTCGTAGCGCAGCGCCATCCATTCCCCATTACCTTCGGCGTCCACATCGTCCTGCAGCGCGAACACGCCCTCGTTCGGGCGGTCGCTGTCGGGCAGGAACTTGCCGAGCGCGTCGGCGTACTCAAACGCCGAGGTCTCCAGCGCCTCGAACCCGAATCGCTCATAGACCTGCGCCACCGCCAGCAGGATCGTCCGCTCGGCGCGCAGGTCGCGCGCGCGCCGGTCGGGAAAGCCGCGCGGGCTGCGCGCCTGGGGGCGGAAGACGGGAAGATCGGACATCTGGGGCTCGGTCGGGCCGTCGTGCCTAGCGGATAGGGGGCCGAGCGGCAAGGAAGCCGGCTCCGACCTCGTCGCTCGGGCGGTCAGGATTCACGCATGGTTAAAGCCGCTGCGCGAGGGTGCGCCCGTCGCGTGTCCCCGGCGAGGTCCAAGCTTTGCGCAACCTGATCGCCGCGGTGGAACGGGTCGAGCCGCTGACCGTCTCCGGCCGCGTCGCCGCCGTGAACGGCCTGCTGATCGAGGCCCGCGGCGGCCTGACCCGCCTGCCCATCGGGGCGCGTGCCGACATCGAGCGTCCCCGCAACGAATGGCTGCCTGCCGAAGTCGTCGGGTTCCGCGACACCCGAGCCCTGCTGATGCCCTTCGGCGCGGTCGAGGGCGTGGCGCCCGGCGCCGAGATCCGCATCCGCCCCGAAGGCGACGCGGTGCGCCCTACCCTGGCTTGGCGTGGGCGCATCATCGACGCCTTCGGGACGCCGATCGACGGTAAGGGTCCCCTGCCGCAGGGCCCGGTGCCCTACGCGCTGCGCACCCCTCCGCCACCGGCCCACGCCCGCGGCCGGGTCGGCGAGCGGCTGGACCTGGGGGTCAGAGCGCTGGACGTGTTCACCACCTGCTGCCGAGGCCAGCGACTGGGCGTGTTCGCGGGCTCGGGCGTCGGCAAGTCGGTGCTGCTGTCCATGCTGGCGCGGGAGGCGACCTGCGACGCGGTGGTGGTCGGCTTGATCGGCGAGCGGGGCCGGGAGGTGCGCGAGTTCATCGAGGAGACGCTCGGCGAAGCGGGCCTTCAGCGCGCCATCGTGGTGGTCGCCACCTCCGACGAGCCGGCGCTGAAGCGCCGCCAGGCCGCCTACCTGACGCTGGCCATCGCGGAGTTCCTGCGCGACCAGGACCTGGAGGTGCTGTGCATGATGGACAGCGTCACCCGCTTCGCCATGGCCCAGCGCGAGATCGGCCTGGCCGC
>CAXTUT010000259.1:0-3535 GCA_964247465.1 uncultured Caulobacteraceae bacterium
CTGGAGCCCCCACAGTCGGCTTCGCCGACAGCTTACCCAGAGTGGGAGCATCTAAGTCAGGCTTTGAACGACCGGCTGACTTGCGAACACCGCCCGTACGATCGCCTGCAACCCCTCCGCGTCCGTCACGTCGAAGGCGGCGTAATCGGGAGAGTCCACGTCCAGCACCGCGATCAGGTCGCCCGCCATGTCCAGCACCGGGACCACGATCTCGCTGTTGGTGCGGCTGTCGCAGGCGATATGGCCGGGGAAGGCGTGCACGTCGTCCACGATCTGGGTCGCGCGCGTGCGCGCCGCCGCCCCGCAGACGCCACGGTCGAAGCCGATGCGCAGACAGCCCAAAGCTCCCTGATAGGGCCCCACGACCAGCTCGTCCCCGCGCGCCGGGTCCACGACGTAGAAGCCGGTCCAGGAAAAGCGCTCCACGAACGCCTGGGCGAGCATCGCCGACACCGTCGCCATGCGCGCGACCCGGTCGGGCTCGCTCTCGAGCACCGCGGCGATCTCCTCCCCCAGCTCACGGTAGCGCGCGGGCCTGTCGGCCGTCGCCGGGGCGAGCGGGGGCGCAGCCCGCTCAGACGCTCGCGCCATCGACCGCCGCCGATACCGTACGCCGACGCTCCGCCCGGTAGCGCGGCAAGCGCCACCAGGGCGTACCCGGCGCGTGATGGTGCTCCAGATGGTAGCCGAAGTGGAAACAGGTCAGCAGCGACAGCCACCAGCCGAACGACTGGCTGCGCGCCCGGTGCCGGTCCTGGAAGCCCGTCGCGTCGGCGCGGCCCAGATGCCGGTGCGGCAGCCAGGTGCCGAAGGTGAACAGCTGGACCGCCGAGCCCAGGGCCGGCAAGCCCCAGAACAGCGCCAGGTTCAACGGTCGCGCATGCAGAACCAGCAGATAGACCGCGAGCGCAACCGCAAGCCGGGCGCATTCCCCCACCCGGAAGTAGAAACAGAAGAAGCGGACGAACCAGGCGAAATAGGCGTGCGGGCGGTCGGGATGGAAGTCGGGGTCCGACGCGGTGCCGGGCGCCCGGTGGTGCGCGTGATGGCTGGCGTACAGCTTGGCGTAGGCGAAACCGGGGTTGTAGAGCGCCACCGTCAACCGGCCCACGCCTGCGTTCAGCTTCGGCCGGCCGACCGCCAGACTGCCGTGCATGGCGTCATGCGCCGTGATGAACAGGCCCACGCCCAGCCAACTCTGCACGAGCGCCAGCGGCGGCGCCCACGCCCAGCCGTCTCGCGACGGCGTGTAGAGGAACACTCCGATCACGTGCAGCGCCAGCCAGCCGCCGATCACCGCCGCCGCCAGCGACAGCCCGACCGCCGTCTGGGTCGCCGCACCCGGCGCGCGGGCGCAAGCGGCGGGCGACAGCGGCGAGAGGAGGGTGTCGGTCACGCATGCTCCGGCTCGAGCCCTGATGCGCAAGATGACGCTGAGGCTCGTTCGCCGCAACCGCTGCGGCGAAACATCTGCAAGGCGAGCCGCTTGAGCCGGCGCGTCGCCGCCCGCCGTCGCGACCGCCTCCCGGCCGCTTGGACGTGGACCGTCTTATGCCCCGCGCGCGTCACGTCGGCGGCTCCACCAATGAAAAGACCCGGAACGTCGCCGTCCCGGGCCTCGTCAGCTAGGATGGATCCGGGTTCAGCGCGCCGACTGGATCGTCTCCACCAGGGCGGTGGCGCGCTCGTTCAGCGGGCGGAAGCTCTCCTTGACCACGGAGGTCATGATCTCCGTCGCCTTGTTCATCTGGGCGATGTAGCTCTCCATGGCGGTCTTGGCGAAGCTGGTCTGCATCTCCACGACTTCCTGGACGCTGCGCGCGCCGGACAGGACCCGGGCCTGCTCGACCTGGCTCTCCATGGCCTTCTTGGTGTAGGCCATCGCCTCGTTGCTCAGGGTCTCGGCGCCCTTGGTCGCGGCGGTGACGCTCTCGACCACGGCTTCGAGGTTGCGCTTGCTCTGAGCGTTCAGATCGTTGAGGGCGGCGAGCGACTTCTCCATGCCGTCCTTGAAAGCCTGGTCGGTCATGGCTGAGGTGCGCTCCATGGCGTCGCGCATCATCTTGTCGCCATGAGCGGCGGCCTTGCCCATGGTGTCGGCGGCGGCGTTCATCGTCTGGGACGCGGCGCCTGCGGTGTCGCGGGCGGCCTTGTCGGCGGCTTGTTCGGTCTGGTTGGCCATCGTTTCGCCGGTCATGTCCATCGTTCGTCTCCTCGCTAGGGAGCGACGCCAAGACAAGCCCGCCAGTCCGCCGGGTGAGCGTCGCTGGTTTACGGATTAAGGTATTTTAACAGTTGGGTCAAGGATTATTGTGCAGCGCACAAAATCGGTCTGCTGCACTGCGGCGTGTTTCCGCGGTGCGACAATCCTGTCCTCACACTCTGTTTACCTTGGAGAAAGGTTGGACACACATCATAAACCATGCCTCAGGCGGTCGGGGGGCCGCCGACCTTAGCGACGGACGCACCCCTATGACGCAAACCGCCCGTCGGCGCTTTACCGGCGCTGTCGCCGCCTTGGCCGCCATCGCGGCGGGCGTGAGCGCGTCCGTCACGCCCGGCGTGGCTGCGGCGCAGGGGTTGTTCGCCCAGCCCAAGTACGCCGCCATCGTGGAGGACGCCAACACGGGCGAGGTGCTCTACACCCTTCGCGCCGACGCCCTGCGCCACCCGGCCTCGATCACCAAGATCATGACGCTGTATCTGACCTTCGAGGCGCTCTCGACCGGCCGGCTGCGCATGAGCGACGTCATCACCATCTCGCCCCACGCCTATTCGATGATGCCCTCCAAGGTCTCCACCCATCCCGGCGAGACGTTGACGGTGACGGAGGCGATCCCGGCCATGACCGTCCACTCCGCCAACGACGTGGCCGTGGCCATGGCCGAACGGCTGAGCGGCAGCGAGAGCCAGTTCGCCGAGCTGATGACCGCGCGCGCGCGCGAGCTCGGCATGACCTCGACCAGCTTCGTCAACGCCTCCGGCCTGCCGCCGGACGGCCAGCAGATCACTACCGCCCGCGACATGGCCATCCTGTCGCGCGCCGTGATGCGCGACTATCCGCAATACTACCACTTCTTCGGGCTGAAGAGCTTCACCTACCGCGGCAAGCTGCTGCTGAACCACAACCACCTGGTGGCGCGCTTTCCGGGCGTGGACGGGATGAAGACCGGCTACACCAGCCTGGCGGGCTTCAACCTGGTGGCGTCCGGCGTGCGCGACGGTCACCGGCTGATCACCGTGGTGCTGGGCGGCCCGTCGGTCGCGGCGCGCGACGAGAACGTGGAGGAGCTGCTGGACGCCGGCTTCACCGTGCTGAAGGAGCGCGGCATGGGCCAGCGCGTGCGCCTGGCCTCGCTGATCGCTGCGCCCGACGACATGAGCGGGCCGGTGGTGCGCGCGCCGGTGGAGATGGGCTCCGCCGACCAGCCCAACCTGCAGGTGGAGGTCCAGCCCCAGCTCCGCACCCTGCCGACGATGAAGGCGGCCGAGGCCCTGAGCGCGCCGCCGCCCCGTACGGAGCCCGAGGCCCAGG
>CAXTUT010000260.1:0-3503 GCA_964247465.1 uncultured Caulobacteraceae bacterium
GGTCGGACTGCTCGGCGTCGGCCGTCCGGCCTGGGTCGCCGTAGCGCCCAGCGCAGACGGCGATCTGCTGGCGGCGATGGCGACGCGCCGCACGCTGCTGGGCGCGGTGCAGGGCCAGGCCACCGGCTCCAACGTCTTCGCCTTGTTCGCGCCGTTGGCGATCGGGCTGCTGCTGACGCTGGTGCTGCTGATCCAGACGCGCAAGGCCGAGGCCGCCCAGCTGGCCCGGCGGGAGAGCGAGCGCAAGTTTCGCCTGGCTGTGGAGGCGGCGCGTTGCGGCATCTGGGAGTGGGACCTGGTCGCCGACCGGGTATCCATGTCCGACGTCACCGCCGTCATGCTGGGCTGGGGCGGCGGCGGGCTCGCAACCGGCGCCGATGTGATCGGACGCATCGCGCCGGAGCACCGCGATCGCGTGCGCCAGGCGTTGCGTAGCGCCGCGGAGTTCGGCGCGCTCGACGTCAGCTTCTGCGTCCCGCGGCCGGGCGACGGGTCGTCCTGGATCGACGTACGCGGCCAGGCCTTCGGCGCGGCGCCCACCGCGGCGGGCAAGCCCGGCTATGCGCGGGTGATCGGCGTGGCGCTCGACGTCACAGACGAGCGCGCGGCGGAGCACCGCGCCCAGGCGGCGGAGCGGCGGCTGCACGACGCCATCGACAGCGTGTCGGAAGCGTTCGTGCTGTGGGATCGCTACGGGCGGCTGCTCATGTGCAACCAGACCTTCCGCGAGGTCTTCTCGCTGGAAGCGCGGGTGCTGAAGCCCGGCGCCACGCGCACCGCGGTGCTAAAGCTCGCAGAACTGGCCGTGCGCGCCCACACGCCCGTCGCCCATCCTTCCCGCCCGGGCCTGCGGGAGGTGGAGACGGTGGACGGCCGATGGCTGCAGGTCAGCGAGCGGCGGACCGCGGAGGGCGGGCTGGTGATGACCGCCGCCGACATCACCGGGATCAAGCGCCAGGAGGAGGCGCGGCGGCTGAACGAGGAGGCGCTGCAGCACGCGGTGGAGCGGCTGGAGGAGAGCCGGCGCGAGCTGTCCGATCTCGCCCAAAAGTACCAGGCCGAGAAGTTCAGGGCCGAGGGCGCCAACAGCGCCAAGAGCGAGTTCCTGGCCAACATGAGCCACGAGCTGCGCACGCCGTTGAACGCCATCAACGGCTTCTCCGAAATGATGGTGGGCGAAATGTTCGGCCCACTCGGCGATCGCCGCTACAAGGAGTATTCCAACGACATCCTGACGTCCGGCCAGCACCTGCTCGCCCTGATCAACGACATCTTGGACATGTCCAAGATCGAGGCCGGCAAGATGAGCCTGCACATCGAGACAGTGAGCGTAGCGGAGCTGGCCGAGGAGGCCGTGCGGCTGATGCGCAACCGCGCGGAGACCGCGGGCCTGCTCGTCTCGGTGGTCGCGCCAGCGGACCTGCCGTCGCTGGAGGCAGACTACAGGGGGCTGAAGCAGATCCTGCTCAACCTGCTCTCCAACGCCATCAAGTTCACCCCGCCCGGCGGCCGCGTCACCGTGCGCGCCGCGGCGCTTGAAGGGGCGAGCGGGCGGCGCGTCCGCATCAGCGTCGCCGACACCGGCATCGGCATCGCGCCGGAGGACATCGGCCGCTTGGCCAAGCCTTTCGAGCAGATCGAGACGCAGCACTCCAAGACCCAGCAGGGCACGGGCCTGGGCTTGGCCCTGACCAAGGCGCTGGTGGAGCTGCACGACGGCGTGCTCTCCATCGAGAGCGAGCCCGGCCTTGGCACCACGGTCAGCCTCACCCTGCCCCTCCACCCCGTCGCCGCTGGGGGCCCGCCCGCCAAGGCCAGCGTGGACGTGCGCAGCGCCGTGGCGCTGGCGTGAGGCGGGAGCTCTAGCGGACGGCTTGTCCTTCCCGCCGAAAGAGGCAAGACCGAACACGTCACCGGCCGCCGAGCGGCATCGGATCGGTCGTGGCGGACGTTTCTGAGGAGCACCACATCGTCTCATGCAGATGAAGATCGTTCTAGCGCTCGGAAAGTTAGCGTAATGATGAAACCGCTCCTGGTCGTCGTAAGCTATTCAGTGTTCCCTGGGCCGCTGGTTGAAAGCGTAGCGTCATCCGGCATCCCGGTGCGCTGGCATTTCCATTATCACGGCGGTCATCCAGAGCTTGCCGAACGCATTGGTGAGCTTTCGCGCCGTCAGGCGGATAGCGTGTTTTACGATCATCGCGTAAATTGTGGATTGGCAAGAAGTTGGAATGAAAGCCTGCGTACTCTTGAAGACGGAGACCATGACGTCGCCTTCATCATAAACGACGACGTGGAGTTCGAGCCTGGCGGCTTTCGGAGTTTCTTCGACTTCGTAAACGATAATCAAGCCAAAGAGCCGGGTAGGCCCAAGTTGTATACCGTGCTCGGTAGGGAGATCGGGCAAGGCGCCCTTGAGGCGGTCGGCGTTCAAGGTATGGCGTGTTGTGCAATGAACAGAGAGATGGTCGCCACGGTCGGCTATTTCGACGAGGCGTTTTTCCCGGCCTACTATGAGGATTGTGATTTATTCAGGCGAATGAGGCTTGCTGGTTACGAATTGACGATCGACTACCGTACTCTCTGCATCCACGAGCGATCCAAGACCACGCTGTCCGACCCGGACTTAGAGGTAAGTCTTCACGCCCACTTGGTGCGCAACCGGGACTACTATATGCGAAAATGGGGTGGTGAGCACGGAAAGGAGGTATACGCGCTACCATTCAATGGAAAGATCGACGCATGAAATCTACGTCAAGTAGAGAGCATGATGAGCCTGTCTGGGATGACTCTTTATAGCCGATCTTGTCCTTCGTCAGGCTCAGGATGAGCTGAACGCCGGCGCTGGCCGCCTAGACCCATCCCGTTTCAGTGATCCGGTGAGTGAGCGTGAGCCTCGCCATGTCTCACGCGTCCGGTCTCCGGCGTCATCCTCGCGGGTGCAGTTCGCGGCGGAAGGGAGCGGCGGGGGTCCAGGCCATCAGGGGCAGGGTGGAGCGGAAGGGCGTGCGGCGGGCGCTGGCGAGGATGCGGCGGTCGCGCAGGTACGGCCCAAGGCCTCTCAGCGCCGCAAGGTAGCTGCGCGCGACGGGACGCAAGACGCCGCGGCGCACCGCGCTGCCGAGATAGAGCAGGTTGAAGGCCAGATGGTAGGGCAGGAAAAGCCAGAACCAGCCGCCCGGCGTGTTCTTCACGAAGCACCAGATGCGGTTCCTGTGCCCGTGGAACATGGTGAAGTCGGAATAGCGGCCCGACACGCCCGAGCCGGCGTGGCGCACCACCGCCGCAGACACCCGCCGCGAGCCCCATCCCGCCGCCCGCAGACGATGGCCGAGGTCCAGGTCCTCGCAGTAGCAGAAGAAGCGGGCGTCGAAGCCGCCGGCGGCCAGAAAGGCGTCGCGGCGATAGAGCGCCGCCGCCCCGCACGGCGAGAAGATCTCTCCGTCGCCGGGCGTGCGCCCGGCCGACCAGCCCTCGCCCGCGCGCCAGGCCAGCCCCGCCAC
>CAXTUT010000261.1:0-3492 GCA_964247465.1 uncultured Caulobacteraceae bacterium
ACACCGTGCTCTACACGAAAGAGAGCGCGGCCTCGCTGCAGCGCTTCGATTTCGGCGGAACCTCCTACGGGCCTTCGCCGTACGCGGTCAGCCAGCTCACCGGCGCCTACCAGTCGGTGCCGGACTTCCTGGACACCAAGCACAAGATCGACACGGCGGCCGACGCGGACGCCTACCTGTCGCGCCTGAACGCCTACGCCGACGAACTGGACGCCAATACCGAGCGCATGCGCCACGACGCAGGCCTGGGCGTCGCGCCCCCGGACTTCATCCTCGCCACCACCCTGGTCCAGCTCGGCAAGACGCGGCTGCCGGCCGACCAGGCGCTGGTGGTGACCTCGATCGCCAAGCGCGCGGCGGCCAAGGGCCTGCCGGCCTCGTACGGCCAGGACGCCGCCAGGATCTACGCCGCGCGCGTGGCTCCGGCGCTCGACCGCCAGATCGCGCAGGTCCGCACCCTGCAGGGGCAGGCGACCCACGACGCGGGCGTCTGGCGTTTCAAGGACGGGCCGGCCTTCTACGAGACCGCGCTGCAGGTCACCACCACCACAAGGCTCAGCCCCGACGAGGTGCACCGCATCGGGCTGGACCAGGCGCGCGACATCTCGAGCCGCCTGGACGGCCTGCTGCGCAAGCAGGGGCTGACCCAGGGCACGGTCGGCGCGCGCATGGCGCATCTCTACAGCGACCCTAGCCAGCTCTACCCGAACACCGACGCGGGCAAGGCCCAGGCCATCGCCTATTGCAACGGCCGGCTTGCAGCCATCCGCGCGCGCCTGCCGCAGGCGTTCGAGCGACTGCCGCCCTACCAGTTCGAGGTGAGGCGCGTGCCGCCGCAGACCGAGGCGGGCGCCGCGTCCGCCTTCTCGCAGGGACCGGCGCTGGACGGCTCGCGCCCGGGCCTGGTCTACTTCAACCTGCACGACACCGCCGAGTGGCCGAAGTTCTGCCTGTCCACCACCGTGTTCCACGAGGGCTTGCCTGGCCACCAGCTCGAGGGCGGCCTGGCGCTGTCCAACACCCACCTGCCGCTGATCCGCAAGGTCAGCGGCTTCTCCGGCTATGCGGAGGGCTGGGCGCTCTACGCCGAGCAGCTGTCCGACGAGCTCGGCCTGTACGACGACGACCCGCTGGGCCGGCTGGGCTATCTGAAGTTCCAGCTGTTCCGCGCCAACCGCTGCGTGGTCGACACCGGCATCCACCACCTGCACTGGGGCCGCGAGCAGGCCATCGACTACTTCGTCCAGCAGGACGGCGACGCGAGGGGCTTCGCCACCCGCGAGGTGGAACGTTACTGCTCAACGCCTGGCCAGGCGTGCAGCTACAAGCTCGGCCACACCGTGTTCACCGGCATCCGCGCCAAGGCCAAGGCGCAGCTGGGGCCGCGCTTCGACCTGAAGGGTTTCCACACCGCGGTGCTCGGATGCGGGCGCGTGCCGCTCGACATCCTGCAGTCGGTGGGCGACCGTTGGATCGCCTCGCAGGTGCAGGCGTGAGGCCGCGCGGCCGGACGTGCAGCCTGGCCGGCGCGCTCCTGCTCGGGCTCGCGGGCCTGTCGCGTGCGGCCGAGCCCGGGTCCATGCCGCCGCCGCCGCCCTGGCCCGTCCAAGCGGACGATCCCTCGCCCCAGGAGGCGGACGGCTACACCCGCTACGAGCTGCTGGCGCCGGGCTCGGGGCGGTTTCGCATCCTCTACGACATCACCGCCATCCGCCCGGGCGCGAGGGCCTTCTTCAACCCCATCCGCAAGGGCAGCGTCGCGTCCGACGAGCGCGTCACCGACCGCGCCACCGGCCTGCCGCTCGCCTTCCACGTGGTCAGCGGGACGCAGGCGCGCGAGGGCGGCCTGAGCGACGCCGATCCGGCCTCCGACTATATCCGCGTCGAGCTCGCCCATCCCGTCCCGGCCGACGGCGGCCAGGCGCGCATCCGCATCGAGAAGACCTACCTGGACCCGCGCAGCTATCGCCGGGAGGGCTCGCAGATCGTGTTCGACCGGCCGCTCGGCATCAAGCGCAACGCGGTGGTGCTGCCGGCGGGCTATGTGCTGAGCGCCTGCAACTATCCCTCACAGGTGGCGCAGGAGGCCGACGGGCGCCTCCGCATCAGCTTCCGCAACGACACGCCGGCCCAAGCGCCCCTGGTGCTGCGCGCCGAGCCCGGGCGGCTGTCCGCGGCCGCCTCGAGCGCCGCCGCGAAGCTTGACGAGCGGGCGCTGCAGACGCGAGACATCGTCTACGCCCTGCGCGCGCCCGAAACCCACGCCTTCGACCTCTACCACGACTACACCGAGGACCGGGCCGGGACCGACCACTACGTCAACGTGGTGCGCACCGGCAGCCAGGCCTCGAACCCCAGCGCCCGCGACCTGGACACCGGCGCGCCGATCGCCGGACGGCTGCTGAAGGGCCCCGCGATCACGGCGGCGGGTGTCCATGATCCGGAGATCGGGCCGCTCACGCCGGACTCCGAAGTCGTGGTGTTCCCGTTCAAGCCGCTCCAGCCCGGCCAGTCCATCCGGCTGCGCATGTCGGAGACCTACACCGATCCCGGCCGCTACCGCCTGGTCGGCGACGAGCTGGTGTTCGAGCGCACGTTCGGCCGTCCCGCCAATGCGGTGGTGCTGCCGCCCGGCTGGGCGCTGACCAACTCGTCCAGCCCCGCGGTGGTCAGCCAGACGACGGACGGGCGCACCCGGCTGGACTTCGTCAACCCGCGCACCGACGAGCTCGACGTGCTGATCACCGCGCGCCGCCCGTCGTGACCGAGGACGTCCCGGCCGGCGTGTCCAGGCGCACCGACGCGGCCAAGGTCCGCCGCGCCGCCGCCCATCCGCAGCGGCCGGGCGCCGGGTGCAAGGCGGCGCCGGGCGCCTTCGTCCCGGTGGTCGACCGGGCGCGGTGCGAGGCCAAGGGCGACTGCGTGGCGGTCTGTCCCTACGATGTGTTCGAGGTCGGCCCGATCCGAGCGGCCGACTACCGCGCGCTCGGCTTGGTTTCGCGGCTCAAGGTCAGGGTGCACGGCATGAAGAGCGCCTACACGCCGCGCGCCGAGGCCTGCCTCGCGTGCGGCCTGTGCGTGGTCGCCTGTCACGAGGGCGCGATCCGCCTGGTGGAGCGGCTTTCGCCTGACGGCGATCAGGCCTGACGCCGAAGACTTGATCCTCCCCGCTTGGGGGAGGGGGACCCGCGAAGCGGGTGGAGGCGGCGGCGGCGGCGGTTCCGGACTGGAGCCCCCTCAGTCGGCTGCGCCTCCCCCAGAGAGGGAGCATCTTGGGGCGCGTGCGCTACAGGCGGTCCAGTCTCAGCATGTCGACCACCGACCCGGCCTCGAGCGCCGGGCCATCGGCCGGGCGGCGGAGCAGGGCGTCGGCGCCGGCGAACACGCCGACCAGGGAGGAGTCCTGGTCGGGGAAGACGTCCGCCACCATCGTGGCGTCGGGCTGCGGCTTCAGGCGGGCGCGCATCCAATGCTCGCGCGGACCGGTGTGGC
>CAXTUT010000262.1:0-3479 GCA_964247465.1 uncultured Caulobacteraceae bacterium
CGGCGTTCCTGGCCCGCGACCTCGGCCTGATCGCCTGGCGCCGCTTTGCGAGGCTGGGACGGCGCAGGCGGAGCGGACCCGGGGGCGTGCGGCTGCTCCTGCTGGCGCTCTACGCCATGGCGCTGGTCGGGCGGTGGCTTGGCGGCGGGCGAGGACAGGCGCTGTTCGCCCCGACCCTGGCGGAGCCGCGCTTCGGTTTGTGCGTCGCCGGGCTGGAGGCCGGAGCGGCGTGGCTGCTGGCCGCGCTCAGCCTCGCGAGAGCGGTCCCGCGCCCCTGGACGGATGCGCCCGCGCCGCCCTCGCCGTCGACGGCGGTTCCGATCACCCCGGACGCGGTGCAGGACGGCGAGACCGGGACGGCTGCCTAGCCTAGCCCGGCGCGCGGCCGGCCTCCATGGCGCGCAGCAGCGTCTCCAGCGCCTCGATGCCGTCGGCTTCGGCGGCGGGCTTGTCCCAGCGGATGCGGTTGATCCGGGGAAAGCGCATGGCCACGCCGGACTTGTGGCGGGTGGAGCGCTGCAGCCCCTCGAACGCCACCTCCAGCACCAGTCCGAAGCCGCGGTCGGCGCGCACCGCCCGCACCGGCCCGAAGCGCTCGGTGGTGTGGTCGCGCACGAACTTGTCCAGCCGCTTCAGCTCCTGGTCGGTGTAGCCGGAATAGGCCTTGCCCACCGGCGTCAGCGCGCCCTCTGCCCAGACGCCGAAGGTGTAGTCGGAATAGAAGCTCGAGCGCTTCCCGTGGCCGCGCTGGGCGTACATCATCACCGCGTCGACCAGAAAGGCCTGCCGCTTCCACTTGAACCAGGGGCCCTTGGGCCGTCCGCCTTCGTAGAGGCTGTCCAGCCGCTTCAGCATGACGCCCTCCGCCGCCTGCGCATCGCCCGGCGGCGGGTCGGCGCGGATGGCCGCCAGCGCCTCCCAGCTGTCGAAGGGGACCAGCGGCGACAGGTCCAGCCGCTCCCCCGCGTGCGCCCCGACCATCGCCTCCAGCCGCGCGCGCCGCTCCACCCAGGGCAAGCCCCGCACGTCCTCCCCCGCGTTCGACAGGATGTCATAGGCGCGGATGGCGACGGGATGGGCGGCCATGACCCTGGCGTCCACGGTCTTCCTGTTCAGCCGCTGCTGCAGGTCGCCGAAGGGCGCCACGCGGCCCTCGCGCAGCACCAGCAACTCGCCGTCCAGCACCCCGTCGAAGGCCAGCGCGCCCATCAGGTCGGGGAAGGCGCCGGAGATCTCGTCGCCCGTGCGGCTGTAGAGCCGCTCCACCCCGCCCTCGCGGATCGCCTGCACGCGGATGCCGTCCCACTTCCACTCCGCGGCGTAGGCCTTGGCGTCCAGGCGCGCGAAGTCGCTCGCCTCGTCGACGGGCTGGGACAGCATCATGGGGCGGAAGCGCCCGGGCGCGTCGGCGGACGGTCGCGCGCCGCGGCCCTCCAGCCAGGCGAACAGCTCCACGTAGGGCGGCTCCAGCCCGTGCCAGACCTCCTCCACCTCCGAGGCCGAGACGGCGTGGCCGTAGTCCACCGACAGGCTGGCCGCCCCGGTCTTGGCCAGCCGCGCCGACAGGCCCACGCGCAGCTCGCCGGTGATCAGCTTCAGCAGCGCCCAGCGGCCCTCCGGGTCCAGCGTGTCGAGCCAGCCCTCCACCAGGGCCGGCACGTCGGCGCGCGCGGTGGTGCGGAGCGCATCCACCACCTCGGGAAGGATGGGCGCCGGCGCGTTCACGCCGAAGCGCGCGGGCCAGCACAGCGACGCCGCCTCCGCCAGGTCGCCCACGTAGTTGTAGGACCAGCCGAACAGCACCGGGTCCATGCGCGCCTCCACCAGCTTGCGGATCATGGCCGGCTTGGCGGCGTGGAAGCTGAGATCGCCGGTCAGGGCGGCGAGCGCCAGGCCCCGTTCCGGGTCGGGCGCTGCGGCCAGGTAGTCGTGCACCAGCGCCAGCTTGGCGTTGCGCGAGCCGGTGAGGGACAGCCGGTCGAGGAGGTGGGCGAAGGCGCGCATGGCGGCGGACTCAACGCGCGATCCTGGCGAACGGCCACGCCCGGCCACAGGCGCCCGGCCACAGGCGCCCGGCACAGGCGCATTGACATCGTCGGCCCGGGCTGGAATGTCGCGCCTCGCCCACCGCGGCCGCGGACCCAAGCCTCAAGAGCCATGACCTACATCGTCACCGACGCCTGCGTGAAATGCAAGTTCATGGACTGCGTGGAGGTGTGCCCGGTCGACTGCTTCTATGAGGGCGAGAACTTCCTGGCCATCAACCCGGACGAGTGCATCGACTGCGGCGTGTGCGAGCCGGAGTGCCCGGTGGACGCCATCAAGCCCGACACCGAGGACGATCCCGACGGCCGCTGGCTGAAGGTCAATTCCGACTACGCCAAGGTCTGGCCCAACATCACCGTCAAGGGCACGCCCCCCGCCGACCGGGAGCAGTACGAGCGCGAGACCGGCAAGTTCGAGAAATACTTCGATCCCGCGCCCGGCAAGGGCGCCTGAAGACGCAAGGGTCCTGAGGGCGTCTCGCACGCCTTCGCTCCCGCAAGGTCGGGCCGCACGGGCCCGGCGAGTCGCCGCCTTCCATATCCTGCACGATTGTGCTATGTGTTAAGACCGATATCGCGAGTGATTTGCCTCTCGCCGCATCGGTTGTCGCAATCCGCCGTCCGGTCAAGACGCGCCCCACCGCTGGCTTTTGGGTGTTTTGATTCAACAGACGTTCGAGTCCAGACCTTCGCCGCTTCGGCGCGACGGGTCCGCTCGGCGTCTGTGGACGGCGCGTGATGTCCGCCTTGTCGGGCGGCGCATCGCGCAGGACCCTCGAAGGAACGTCCATGACCTTGACGCTTGAGCACTTCGCCGTCTCCGACCACGTGGTCTATCCCGCCCACGGGGTCGGCCGCATCGTGGCCGTCGAGACGCAGGAGGTCGCGGGCCTGTCGTTGGAGGTCTACGTCATCGGCTTCGACCACGAGAAGATGACCCTGCGCGTGCCGACCAAGAAGGCCAAGGCGGCGGGGCTGCGCTCGCTGGCGGGTTCCGACGTGGTGTCCAAGGCCATGACCACGCTGAAGGGCCGCGCCCGGGTGAAGCGCACCATGTGGTCGCGCCGGGCTCAGGAATACGAAGCCAAGATCAACTCCGGCGACCTGGTCTCCATCGCCGAGGTGGTGCGCGACCTGCACCGCGCCGACAACCAGCCGGAACAGTCCTACTCCGAACGCCAGCTCTACGAGTCGGCCCTGGACCGCATGGCCCGCGAAGTCGCCGCCATCGAACAGATCGACCGCGACGCCGCCGTCAACCTGCTGACCAAGTCGCTGGTGAAGGCCGCGGCCTGACTCACGCGCCCCTCACGTTTGCGCATCGATGGGGAGCCCTGCCGACGCAGGGCTCCCCTTTTTGTTTGGGCGTAGTGAGAAGCGTCCCGCCATGCTGCTTCCGCTAAGCGGACTTGTTGGGGGACGGCTAAGGGTGGA
>CAXTUT010000263.1:0-3449 GCA_964247465.1 uncultured Caulobacteraceae bacterium
TCCCCACGCTGCGCGTGGTCCCCTTCCCCCGCTTCGAAGGGGGCGAGAGGGACGGCTGCGCCCTTCACCTAGCGCGCTGTGATCTTCACGCGGCGCGCGGCGGTGTGGGCGGTGACCGCAGGCTTGTACATGTCGCCGGCAACAGCGCCCGGCAGGAAGAAGTCGCCGGGCGTCACCGCGCGGGCGAGGTAGGCCAGGGTGAAGCCCTTGCGCCCGGGCAGGGTGAGAGCGGCGACGTAGCGGTCGTCGCGCTTCTCCTGAACCGACGCCTTGGTCAGCACGCCGAGGAAGGCGTAGGCCCCCTTCGGCTTGGCCTTGTCCTCGGGATCGGACGCCGCGTCGCCGGAGGTTGAGGCAGCGGTGTCGGCGTCTTCGGGCGACAGGGCGCTGTCGATCTCGAAGCCGGCCGGCAGGGCGTCGTCCACCACCGTCAGCATGGCGCGGCCCTGCTGGCTCTCGCCGTGCAGCCGTACGATCACCCGCTGGCCCTGGGTCATCTGCGCAGGGTCGATGGGATGGCCGTCCGGCGAGAAGAAGGCCTTCTCCAGCGTGACGCCGCGGCCGTCCGCCTCCGGCGCCGCAAGCGGCAGGCCGTGGACGGTGACCGTGCGCCACAGCGCGCCCCGGCCGGCGTTGACGAAGCGCGCGTCCGCCAGCCTGCCCACCGCCCACTTGGCGCCGGGAAGCGGACGCACGCCGCTGGCCTGGATGCTGATCGGTCCGGCCGCGGCCATCATCGCGTGGGCGGCTTTCAGCAGCTGGGCCTGCTCCTGGGTGTTGAGGTCGTCGGGGCTCTTCACCGCGGTCTCCAGCCGGGTCTGCAGGCTGCGGGCGATGCCGGTCTCGCCGGCCTCGTAGGCGAGCGAGACCACGCCGGCGAGATCGCGCAGCTCGCTCTGATACCAGTCGAACGGCTCGTGGTAGCCGAGCGCTGAGACCGCCTGCACGAAGCTGTCGTGCGCGCGCGCCCGGTCGCCCATCATGGCGAGGCCGGCGCCGACCTGCGCTTTGGCGAGCGGCGAGGGCTCGTTGGCGAACTGCACGTCGTGGAACCAGCGCAGCCGCGGCAGGTCGCCCTGGTGCGCCTTGGCGAGGTCGTAGAGCGCGTAGGCGGCGGCGCGCGAGCGCATCCGCTTGGTCAGGTTCGCCGCGTCGGCGCCCCAGACGCTCTTGTACTCGAGCAGGTAGTCCACGCTGGGCGAGCTGTCGGGCTGGGACAGCAGATGCAGGGCGTGCAGCGCGTGCTGCAGCGCGTCCGGCGGGATGGGCGCGCCGCGGGCCTGCGCCTCCAGCAGGAAGTCCACCGTATAGGCGCCCAGCCACGGGTCGGCCTCCGCATCGCCCGGCCGCCAAAGGCCGAACGCCCCGTCTTCGCCCTCGCGGTCCAGCAGCTTGATCACCGCGCTCGTCAGGGCGGACGGCGCGCGCTTCAGCTTGGGCGAGCCCGACACGTCCTGGGCGTAGAGCAGCGGATAGGCGACCGAGACGATCTGCTCGGTGCAGCCATAGGGATATCGCTCCAGCGCCTCGGCGATGGGGGCGGGATCGAAGTTGCGGAACGGCGAGTAGCTCACCGTCATCGACACCTGGCCCGGCGACAGGCCGGCCAGCAGCGGCGGCGTCGGGGTGAACGCCTCGCCGGGCTTCTGCAGCTCGGACGTGGCGCGGGTGACGGCGCCCCAGCCCATGCGGGTCTGCAATCGATAGCGAGTGGTCTGGTTGAAGCCGGGGCCGGCCACCTTCAGCACCACCGCGCCTACGCCGGGGCGGTTCGCCGCCTGCAGCGAGGGGTGGTCCAGCACGCGTTGGCCGAGCACGAGCTGGTAGAGCTTCTGGAACGACGTCGCCAGGCCGCCCTGGCCGAACACCTGGGCCATGTAGGCGCCCACGCGGCCTTCCACGTTGTGCAGCTCCAGCCCGATGTCGGCCTGGTCGCCCGGCGCCAGGAAGCGTGGCAGGTCGAGCTCGGCGACCACCGGCTCGCGCACCAGCACCGCCTGCTGGCCGCCGCCGACCTGCGTGTCGGTCCAGGCCACCGCCATCAGCCGCAGCTGGCCATTGTAGTCGCCGGGCGGCAGGTGGACGATGGCGCGCCCGTCCGCGCCGGTCTGGACCACGCCCGACCACAGCGCCACCGTCTTGATCGGCGTGGCCGCCAGGCCTTCCCCGCCCACCTCGTCGCCGCCGTAGTTCAGGGCCGCGGGCGCGCCGAGGTTGGGGTTCAGCAGGCGGCCGTAGTCGTCGCGATAGTCCACCGTGAGCGCGCGCTTGCCGAAGTACCAGGCCACCGGGTCGGGCGACTGCATGTGGGTGATGCCCAGGATGCCCTCGTCCACCGCCGCCACCGTGACGTAGGCATGGCCGCCGAAAGGCAGGCCGCGCACCTGCACCGGCACGTCGAGGGGGACGTGGGAGCCCTGCTTGGCCGGCGCGCTGAGCGACACCTCGAGCGTGCGGCCCTTGGGCTTCAGCGGCACGTAGACGAGGCCGAGCGCGCGGCGCGGCTTGGGCGCGGTGGTGGGGTTTCGCGGCTCCATGACGCTGACCAGCAGGTAGGCGCCGCCGCCCCACTCGGGCCCTGCGTGCAGGCGCACGGTGGTCCCGCCGGCCGGCACGTTGATCGTCTTCAGCGCCACGATGCGGTCCGACGCGACCGCCACCTCCGCTTGCCCGGCGAAGGGCGCCTGGATGCGCAGGCTGACGGTGTCGCCCGCCGCATAGGGCTTGTCGCCGACCGACAGCCGTGCGGCGTCGGGCGCGTCCTCGTCCTTGGCGCTGTCGCTCCAGCCGGAGGACTGGCGGACGACGGTCTTGGCGCCGGTGGCCGGATCGCCGAGCTCCAGCCGGTAGTCGCCCCAGGGCAGACGCCGCGTCAGCCTGGCGGGCGAGCCCTGGCCGACGGCGAGCGCGCCCTGGCCGATGACGCTGTCGCGCTCGGTGCGGTGGAAGCCCCAGCGGCCGTCCTTCTCGAACCAGTCGTAGGTCCAGTTCTCCGAGATCAGGGTGTAGGTCGCGCTCGCGGCCACCCGCTGGCCGGCCGCGTCGACCGCGATCACCTGATAGGTCTGGGTCTGCTCCTCGCCGAGGCTGCCCTGCACCACATGCACGCCGAAGTAGAGCGGCTTGGGCCTGAGCTTCAGGGTCAGCCCCTCGGTGACCGGCCGCCCGCCGGGCTCCAGCACCGAGGCGGTGACCGCGGCGCTGAGCGGCTGGACGGCGTCGGCGACCTGGGCGGTGTCCAGCGTCACCCGCGTGTTCCCCGCCGCGTCGGTGGTGGTCTGGGGCAGCTCGACCAGCTTGTCGTCGAAGGCTGTGGCCTCGTCGCCCCAGCGATAGTCCTTGTACGCGGGGAAGGGATCGGCGTCGGGCGCGATCTTGGCCTCGGCCTGCGCCTGCAGGCCCGATCCCGGCGCGCCGTAGAGGAAGCGCGCGTTGATGGCGATCGCGCG
>CAXTUT010000264.1:0-3438 GCA_964247465.1 uncultured Caulobacteraceae bacterium
ACCGCCTCGTCGCCCGCCGGCCCGGTGAAGGCGTTGGCGCAGCCGGCGTTGACCAGCAGCGCCCGGCCCTCCCCGCCCGTGTCGGCGAGCGCTGCGCGGCAGGCGTCCACCGGGGCGGCGGTCACGGCGTTGCGGGTGAACACGCCCGCGCAGGCCGTCCCCTCGGCGAAGCGGAACAGGGCCAGATCGTCGCGCGTGTGCTTGTAGAGGCCCGCGCTCGCAGTGGCGATCTCCACCCCCTTGATCTCGCCCATGTCGGGGAAGGGAACCGCCAGCGGCGAGACGGCGAGGCCCGTCTTGCCGGGCGCTGCGGCGGGTGCGGCGGTCATGGCGAGCTCTCCAGGCGCGGGAGCGGCGTCAGCGCTTATGCACCAACCCCCGGCAGGCTCACCAGTAGCGCGTCTCGCTTGGCCAGGCGACGTAGCCGCGCTCGAAGGTCGTGGGCCGGCGCCGGAAGACCACGATGGGCGCGGGCGGAGGCGGGACGTCCAACGCGCTCAGCGTCTCATAGCTGAGATAGCCGCGGTCCTCGATATGGCGCTCGCGCTGGAAGGCGGCGACCGCGCCCGCAGTCTGTTCGTCATAGCGACCGTCGATCTCGCCGCGATAGAGGCCGCGCCCCGACAGGCCGCGCTGAACGCGGGCGATCCGCTCGGGCGTCTGGTCGTCGGCGCACAGCACCCGCACCCAGCCCAAGCGCGCCGGCGACACCTGTACGGGCTGGTTGGGGAACGGCTGGACGGTGAGACACCACACCGGGCCCGGCGCGCCGGGGGGCGCGGGCGCCTGGCGCCACACGTACTCCGGCCCGGTCGGCGGCGGGGCGTATGTGGGCGCGTAGCGGACCTGGGCGTAGCACTCGCCCACCCCGCCATGGCGATGGCCGTGGCGCACTGGCGGGCCGCGCTCATCGTCAGCGTAGGCTTGGGGAACGTAGGCCTGGGAGGCGTAACCTTGAGGCGCGCCGGCGAGGTCCTGCGCATCGGCGGACCCGGCGAGGGGCGCGAGTCCTGCGAGGACGGCTACGAACGCGGACAGCTTGGAAGACGACATGCGGGCGCCCGTGAAGTTGGAAGACCTGGAGTTTGAGGCTTGGCGATACACCCGATCTTAACGTCTACGCCCGCGCCTTCAACTCGCAAGCGAACCCGGTCTCTTGGCTAAGCCGAGGGGGGTGTCTACTAGAGGGTGCGGACAGGACGCAGCGCCTCCCAGCGAAGGTGACGCAATGGCGCAGAAGATTGGGGCCGAGGCGGCCCTGGCGGAGCTGGACGGCTGGCGAGCGGCGGACGGGCGCGACGCCATCGCCAAGCGCTTCCGCTTCGAGGACTTCAACGCGGCCTTCGGCTTCATGAGCCGCGTCGCCCTGCTGGCGGAAAAGCTCGACCACCACCCGGAGTGGTCCAACGTCTACAACACCGTCGAGGTGACGCTCACCACCCACGATGCGAACGGGGTGACCGCGCTGGACCTGAAGATGGCCCGCTTCATGGACGAGGCGGCCGGCGCGGCGGCCAAGGCCCGCTGATCAGTTCACCAGCACCGTACCGAGCAGCACCCGCGCGCCGGGCCGGTGCAGCACCTGATCGGTGGCGTGCTGCAGGCGCATGCCGATCTGGTCGATGTCGGGCGGCGACCCCGGCTCCAGCGCGGCCGCATAGACGCTGAGGGTCCGCACATAGGCGTCGCGCAGCAGCGGGCCCGAAGCGGCCGTGCGAGCGCGCAGCGCGGGGTCCTGCACGTCCAGCCCGCCCTGTACGGTCAGCACGCCGAGCCGACCGTTGGCATGGCGCACGCTGGCGGTCAGGGCGTCGAAGGCGGTGTAGGTGGCGGTGTTGAGCTTGGTGGAGCCCCTGGCCACGGCTTGTGCGGCGCACGCCAGCGCCAACGCCGCGACAGCCGCCGGGACAGACAGCCGGCCGCGCATCAGCGCTGATGCGCCGCGTCGGCCTGCGCCCAGGCCCAGGCGCTCGACACGATCTCGCCGATGGAGGACTGGCGTGGGGCCCAGCCCAGCACCGCCTTCGCCCGGGCGTTGGAGGCGACCAGCACCGCCGGATCGCCCTCGCGGCGGGGGCCGATGCGGCGCGGCAGCGGCCGGCCGGACACCGCTTCGATAGCGTCGGCGATCTCCCTGACCGTCGTGCCCTCGCCCGTGCCGAGATTGAAGGCCTGCGCCGCGCCGCCGCCCATCAGATAGTCCGCCGCCGCCGCGTGCGCGCGACCGAGGTCGCTGACGTGGACGTAATCGCGCACGCAGGTGCCGTCGCGGGTGTCGAAATCGTCGCCGAAGATGGTGAACTGGTAGTCGTCGCGCAGCGCCCCGCGCGCGGCCAGCGGGATGACGTGGGTCTCCGGCTCGTGCCGCTCGCCGATGTCGCCGTCAGGGCTGGCGCCGGCGGCGTTGAAGTAACGCAGCGCCGCGTAGCGCAGGCCGTAGGCCGCCGCATAGTCGGCCATCATCCGCTCCACCATCAGCTTGGAGCGGCCGTAGGGGTTGATCGGCAGCTGGCGATGCGTCTCGAGCATGGGCGCTTCCAGCGGCTCGCCGTAGGTCGCCGCGGTGGAAGAGAAGATCATCTTGTCCACCCCGCTAGCCCGCAACGCCTCCAGGATGTTGAAGGTCCCCATCGTGTTGTTGCGGTAATAGAGGTCGGGCTGCTCCACCGACTCGCCGACGTAGGTGAGGGCGGCGAAATGAGCCAGCACGTCGGGTTTGACCTTGGCCACCGCCGCCTGAAGCGCCTCGCGGTCCAAGATGTCGCCCTCGATCAGCTCGCCCCAGCGCACCATGTCGCGCCAGCCGCGATAGAGGCTGTCGTAGACCACCACGGTCCACCCCTGGGCGGCGAACTCCTTGCAGCAGTGGCTGCCGACATAGCCGGCGCCGCCGGTGACGAGGATGGTCTTCACGCGCGCCTGGTCTCCCGATGCCGGTGTCGCTTATGGCCGCGCGCCGGGCCGGGCTCAAGCCTTGGCCCTCCCGCTCGACGCCGCGGGCGGCTACAGCAGGGCCGATGTCGCCCGCGCCCGCCGTCACCGTCGTGATCGTCGCCTATGACAGCGGCGCCTTCCTGCAGCCCTGCGTGGACGCGCTGGCCGCGCAGAGCTTCGCCGACTTCGAAGCGGTGGTGGCCGACAACGGCTCCCCCGACGGCTCGGTCGCGCGCCTGCGCCTGCCCGACGCGCGCTTTCGCGTGCGCGACATGGGCGCCAACCTCGGCTTCGCGCTCGCCAACAACAGGGTGGCGCAGGCGTCGACGGCCGAGTTCCTGGTCCTGCTGAACCCCGACGCCGAGCCCGATGCGGGCTGGCTGAAGGCCCTGGGGGAGGCGGCGCGCGCGCATCGGCAGGCGGCGAGCTTCGGCTCGGTGCAGCTGCGGCTCGACGAGCCCGGCGTGCTCGACGGGGTCGGTGACGTGTGGCACGTGGCGGGGC
>CAXTUT010000265.1:0-3432 GCA_964247465.1 uncultured Caulobacteraceae bacterium
CGGTCGCGGTGAACCTCGACAACGTCTACCTGGGCCTGGCGACCAGCGCCGCAAGTCCCTTCTACGACCTTGAACGGGTCGAGGTCGTGAAGGGGCCGCAGGGCACGCTCTACGGCCGCAACGCCACGGGCGGCGCCGTCAACATCATCCCGGAGAAGCCCCAGCTCGGGACCCTCTCCGGCTATGTCTCGGCGAGCTATGGCAACTACGACGCCTATGGCGTCGACGGCGCCGTGAACGTGCCGGTGGGGGACACGTCGGCGCTGAGGATTTCCGCCGACTTCCTCGGGCATAGCGGCTACCTCTACGATGGGACGTCCAACGAGGACACCAAGGCCGGCCGCATCCAGTTCCTGACCCGCCCGATCCCCAACCTGTCGATCCGCATCTCCGCCGACTACGCGGACCTCGGCGGCGCCGGCGAGGGCGCCCAGTATCTCAACAGCTTCAGCTACAACCGGGCTGCGGCCGGATACGTCGTCACGCCTTCCAATATCGCCCCGCAGTTCGGCGTGTACTCGACGCCGTCACAGAACTACATCCAGAAGTTCCCCGCCTTTCCCGCTGGTCGCAACCTCGGGCCGCTGTCGCCCTACCCGTTCTTGAACAACAAGCTGTACGGCGTGAACGCGGAGATCAACTACGACACCAGCCTTGGCCGGTTGACCCTCATCCCGGCGTTCCGGCCTTCCAGCATCGCCGACCTGAACGACGCCGCAGGCTTCCTCAGCGGCACGCGCGAGGACGACGAGCAGTACAGCGCGGAGTTCCGCTTCACCGGCAAGCGGATCAGCATCTTCGACTACACCTTCGGCTCGCTCTACTTCCACCAGCGGCAGAAGGGCGTCTTCGGCGCCGACCTCGGGGCAATCGGCGCCTTCTCCAGCTACAGCGACGACACCGATTCCTATGCTGGCTTCGCCCGGATCACCGCCCACGTGACCGACACGCTGCGGGTGGTGGGCGGCGTCCGCTACACGTCCGACCAGAAGAGCTTCAACGGCTCGGTCACCGACCTGGTGGTCCTGTGCGCGCGGCCCGCGTGCCCGACGGCGCCGCTCGTGCCCTTCTCCTTCACCGCCAACGGGCAGACCGCGGTGCCCGTCCCGCCGGCGGCGGGCGCCATCGAGCCGATCGGAGCTACCGGGGCGCTGGCGCTCAGGACCGGCTTCGCCCAGCAGACCAACCTGGACACCGACCGGGCGACCTATCGGGGCGCGATCGAGTACGATGTCCTCCCGCGCTCGCTCCTCTACGCCAGCATAGAGACGGGCTACCGGTCGGGCGGCTTCAACCTCGCGGTCGGCATCCCGACCTATCTGCCGGAGTTCATCACCGCCTACACCATTGGGGCGAAGAACCGGTTCCTGGACAACAGGCTCGAGTTGAACCTGGAAGGTTTCGTCTGGAAGTACCGCAACCAGCAGATCGCCCATCTGGGGCTGGACCTGGCCGGAAACAACGCGGACTTCACCCAGAACGTCGGCCGCTCCACCAACCAGGGCGGCGAGGCGGAGGTGCGCTACCTGCTCACGCCGGACACGGTGCTGACCGGCAACATCCAGTACCTCGACGCCACCTACGACCAGTTCACCTACCAGGCGCCGACGAGCGGCGGCCTGCCGCCCTTCACCGGCTGCCGCACGAGCGCTGCGCCCAACAGCACCACGCTGGTGAACGTCAACTGCTCCGGCGAGCCATCCTTCCAGTCGCCCAAGTGGACCCTGAACTTCGGCGTCCAGCAGACGGTTCGCGTCTCGACCTACAAGATCGTGGGCAACGTCGACACCCAGTATCTTGACAGCCGCTACGTCGGCTTCGAGTACCAGCCCGCCGAATACGCCCCATCGGTCTGGCAGACCAACGCCCAGCTCACCCTTACGCCCGACTATGGCAAATGGGCGCTTTCGCTGTACGCCGTGAACCTGGAGGACAACCGGTACCTCGTTCACGCCGTGGTCAACACGACGGCCAACGTCTTGACCTCCACCAACGCCAACCCGCGCACCTACGGCCTTCGCGCTTCGGTGAAGTTCTGATGCAGCCACCTATGGGGATCGCGGGCAGGGACGGGTTTGCGGGCGATACGGCGGCCCCATCGCCCGACCGGGTTTTGTGTCTCCCTCAAGGCCTTGGCGCCGGATAGGGCCAACGCCGAAGGCCCTTGTGGGCCGGCGAGGCCGATGGCTGGCGGCCTCCGACAGCCTTCCATTAGGCGACTGACCCCTCCTTTCCCGTCCAGCCCGATGCAAGGCCGGCGAGGGGACTTGCGACACGGAGATCTCAGCATGCCTGTGCTCGGCCCCTCGTCCGTCTGGCTTGAGGTTCCCCGCCTTGAGGATGGCGTGCTGGACCAGGAGCTCGCCTGGCCATGGTGAACGCCGACGTCCTGGTCATCGGCGCAGGCCCGGTCGGCCTGTCGCTCGCGGTCGATCTGGGCCTGCGGGGGCTCAGGGTGCTGGTGGCCGAGCGCAACGAGCGCGGCGGCCATGCGCCCCGCGCCAAGACCACCAACGTGCGCACCCGGACCTTCTTCCGCCGCTGGGGCCTGGCGGAGAAGCTGGCGGAGGCGTCGCCGCTGGGCGTCGACTACCCCTACGACGTGCACTTCGTCACCCGGCTGGCGGGCCACGGGCTTGCGCGCATCCAGAACGGCTTCAACGCCGCGCCTGTGCGGGAGGCGGCCTTTCCCGAGCACGCGCAGTGGATCCCGCAGTACAAGCTGGAGGCCGTGCTGCGGGAGCGTGTGGCAACGCTGCCCAGCGTCGATCTCCGCTTCAACCTCGCCTTCCAGGGCGCCGAGGACGACGGGGAGGGCGTGACCTCCACCCTGCGCGACGCCTCGGGCGAGGACATCGTGGTCCGCTCGCGCTTCCTGGTGGGCGCGGACGGGGCGAGGAGCGCGGTGCGCGAGCTGATCGGCGCCGGCATGAGCGGCGCCTACGGCCTGTCGCGCAACTACAACGTCGTGTTCCGCGCCCCAGGCCTTTCGCAACGGCACGCCCACGGCCCGGGCGTCATGTACTGGCACGTCAACGGCGACGGCGCGAGCCTGATCGGCCCGATGGACAAGGACGACGTCTGGTACTTCATGCCGACCGGCATGCGGGAGGGCGAGACCCTCTCCAACGCCGACGCCGCCGCCCGGATCGCGCGCGCGACGGGGATCGACCTGCCCTACGAGGTGCTCTCCACCGACGAGTGGATGGCGAGCCGGCTGATCGCCGACAGCTATCGCAAGGGGAACGTCTTCCTGGCCGGTGACGCCTGCCACCTGCACCCGCCCTTCGGCGGCTACGGCATGAACATGGGCGTCAGCGACGCGGTCGACCTCGGTTGGAAGCTCGCGGGGGTGCTGCAGGGCTGGGGCGGCCCTACCCTGCTCGACGCCTACGAGATCGAGCGCCGCCCGGTGCACGAGAAGGTGATGGA
>CAXTUT010000266.1:0-3431 GCA_964247465.1 uncultured Caulobacteraceae bacterium
CGCCAGATGAGCGGCTACGGCGGCATCGTCACCGCGGTGCTCGACGCCGACCTGGACGGGACGCGGCGGTTCCTGGAGCGGGTCGAGCTGTTCACCCTGGCCGAAAGCCTGGGCGGGGTGGAGAGCTTGATCGAGCATCCGGCCATCATGACCCACGCCTCCATCCCCCACCTGCAGCGCGAGACGCTCGGCATCTCCGACAGCCTGGTGCGCCTGTCGGTGGGCATCGAGGACGCCGACGACCTGATCGCCGACCTGGATCAGGCCCTGGGCGCGTGAGCCGATTGCGGACGCGCGCGCAGCCTCCCACCTGAGCGGCCCATGACCACAGACACCTCCGGCCTGACCCAGCTCGGCCACGCCGCCGCGCCGCCCGCGAGCCCAGACGCCGCGGTGCTGGAGCGCGTACCCAATCCGCACCCCGGCGTGCTCTACGCCGTGCGCTTCGTCGCGCCGGAGTTCACCTCGCTCTGCCCCATGACCGGCCAGCCCGACTTCGCGCACCTGGTGATCGACTATGCGCCTCGCGACTGGCTGGTGGAGTCCAAGTCGCTGAAGCTCTACCTCACCAGCTTCCGCAACCACGGCGGCTTCCACGAGGACTGCACCGTCTCCATCGCCCGCAAGGTCGTGGCTGTCGCGGAGCCGCTGTGGCTGCGCATCGGCGGCTACTGGTATCCGCGTGGCGGCATCCCCATCGACGTCTTCCACCAGACCGGCCCCGTTCCCGACGGACTGTGGGTCCCCGACCAGGGCGTGCCGCCCTACCGCGGGCGGGGCTGAGCCGCCGCGCCACGTTGCGCGGTCGGCTCGAAGCGCCGACACTGCCGCCATGCTCCGCCGCTCGAACCCGCCCTCGCCGTGAGCGAGCTCGGCTATGCGCTGGAGCTGTCGGCGGTGATCGTGGCGGTGACGGACGGGCGGCCGCGGGTGCTGACGGTGGACGGCGGGGAGGCGATCCCGTCCGGCCCGTTCCAAGCCGACCACCGCACCCTGGAGCTCGGCCTGCGCAGCTGGGTGGAGGCCTCCACCCACCATCCCATGGGCTATGTGGAGCAGCTCTACACCTTCGCCGATCGCGATCGCACGCTCGGCGGGGAGGCCCTTCGCACCATAGCGCTCAGCTATCTGGCCCTGACGCGGGAGGCGCAGGACACGAGCGCGAGCGCGCCGTGGCGTGACTGGTACGCCTACTTCCCCTGGGAGGACCGGCGAGACGAGGCGCATGATCCCGTCGCCGAGGAGATCGCGCCGCGACTGGAGGCCTGGGCCGCCGACGCCAACGAGGGCGCGGTGCGCCGCAGCCGCCGCCAGCGCGCGGCCCTGATGTTCGGCCTGGACGGGGAGCCCTGGAACGAGGAGGCCGCGCTGCAGCGCTACGAACTGCTCTACGAGGCCGGGCTGATCCCGGAGGCCGGGCGCGCGCGCACGGTGCCGCCCGAGCGGCGCCTGCCGCATCCAGGCCGACCTATGGTGCACGACCACCGCCGCATCCTGGCCACCGGCCTCTCGCGGTTGCGGGCCAAGATCAAGTACCGGCCCGTGGTGTTCGAGCTGATGCCGGAGAGCTTCACCCTGCTGCAGCTGCAACAGGCGGTGGAGGCGCTGGCCGGACGGCGCCTGCACAAGCAGAACTTCCGTCGCCTGGTGGAGAGCCAGGGGCTGGTGGAGGAGACCGGCGAGGTGCGCTCGCAGACCGGCGGCCGCCCGGCCCGGCTGGTGCGCTTCCGGCGCGAGGTTCTGGTGCTGCGGGCGGCGGCCGGCACCCGCCTGGCGTCCTCGCGCACGAGCTGAGCCGTGGCCGCTTGCACGAAGCGCGCGACGGTGGGAGGGTCGCGGGCCCGCGGGGGACCGTGCGGGCTTTGGGGGTCCACATGCGCTCGATCATCTTGTCCGCCGCCGCCGCTAGCCTGATGTTCGCCGCCACCGCGGGGGCCGCGCCCGCCTGTCGTGACAAGGGCAAGTTCGTGAAATGCCCGCCCGCCGCAGCCGCCAAGCCGGCTCGCTGCAAGGACGCCAAGGGCAAGTTCGCCAAGTGCGGCGTCCCCGGCGCCAAGCCGGCCTGAGCGGCGAAGGCGCGTCGCCGACACCGGTTGGACGAGGGTTTGCGCAGAAAAGATCGATAGGACGATCCTGCGCCCTTGCCTTGTGCTCAATGCAAGCATAACTCCTTCACTGAAGACGGAAGCGCCTCAAAGCTTCCGCTCCAGAAATGCTCTCGTGGAGCATAAGGGAAGTCGCCGATGTCGCTAGCCCTCGACCTCGCGCCGCGTACGACCTCTCGCATGGTCGATGCCGAGGCGCTCTACGCCCGGGTCCGCGGCGAAATCCCTCGCCTGGAGTGGTCGAGCTTCGCCGACGACGCCGTGGCCATCGAGCGGCTGAAGACCGAGCGTGACGCCATCGTCCTGGCGCACAACTACCAGACGCCGGAAATCTTCCACGGTGTGGCCGACATCGTCGGCGACAGCCTGGCCCTGGCGCGGGAGGCCGAGAAGACCTCCGCCTCGGTGATCGTGCTGGCCGGCGTCCACTTCATGGCCGAGACCGCCAAGATCCTGAACCCGTCCAAGACGGTGCTGATCCCCGACGCCCGCGCCGGCTGCTCGCTGGCCGACAGCCTCACCGCCGCCGACGTGCGCGCGCTGAAGGCCGCCCATCCGGGCGTGCCCGTGGTCACCTACGTCAACACCTCCGCCGAGGTGAAGGCAGAGACCGATGTCTGCTGCACCTCCGGCAACGCCCGCAAGGTGGTGGAGGCGGTGACCCGCGAGTGGGGCGTGAACCGGGTGATCATGATCCCCGACAAGTATCTCGCCGCCAACATCGGGGCCGAAACGGGGATCGAGATGATCACCTGGGACGGCGCCTGCGAGGTGCACGAGCGCTTCACGCCTGCCGACATCGCCGAGTATCGCGAGGCCATGCCGGGCGTGGTGGTGCTGGCCCATCCCGAATGCCCGCCGGCGGTCGTGGCGGCGGCGGACTACTCCGGCTCCACGGCGGGGATCGCCGACTACATCTCCGTGCGCCGTCCGGCCAGGGCGGTGCTGATCACCGAATGCTCCATGGCCGACAACATCGCCGCCCTGAACCCCGCGACGCAGTTCCTGCGGCCCTGCAATCTATGCCCCCACATGAAGCGGATCACCCTGGGCGGCATCCGGCGGTCGCTGGAGACGCTGACGACCGAGGTCCGGGTCGACCCCGCCGTCGCCGGACGCGCTCGCCGGGCGGTGGAGCGGATGCTGGCGATCTGAGGGAGGCGGCCATGCACGATCATCAGGACGGACGACCCGTCGTCGTCGGCGCCGGCGTCGCCGGGCTGAGCGCAGCGCTCAGGCTGGCCGAGCACGGCCCGGTAACGGTGCTCTGCGCCGCAGGGCTCGGCCAGCAGGCGGCGTCCGCCTGGGCCCAGGGCGGCGTGGCGG
>CAXTUT010000267.1:0-3423 GCA_964247465.1 uncultured Caulobacteraceae bacterium
ACCAGGCCGCTTCGATCGCGCAGACGGCCATCGACCAGGATCGCGCCGTGACGGCGTTCGGCCAGCTGAACCACGCCCGCCTGCTGGAGCGCGCCGGCAAGCTCGACGCGGCGGAGGCGGCGTTCGCAGGCCAGGCGGACCGGAGCGGCGTGTTCGCCATAGCCTATGGCGGCTTCCTTGAGCGGCGCGGCCCTCGCGCCGAGGCCCTGGCCCTCTACGACAAGACCCTGTCGCACGATCCCACCGACCCCGCCTTCACCGCCGCCAGGGCGCGCGCCGCCGCCGGCCGCCCGGCGCCGCCGACGCCGTCCATCCGCACCGGCGCAGCCGAGGCTCTGATCGGTCCGGCGGCCCTGCTGCTGGCGCAGAAGCAGTCCGACGCCGGGCTGGCCTACCTGCGCCTGACTCAGACGCTGGACCCGGACCTGGCGGAGGGCTGGGTGTTGGAGGGCGACACGCTGGAGGCCCAGCACGACGCCGCCGGCGCCCGCGACGCCTACCTCCGCGTCGCGCCCGCCTCGGTCGAATACGCCACCGCCCAGGGGCGGCTGATCCTGAACCTGCAGGACGATGGCCAGAAGGATCAGGCCCTGTCCATGGCGCAGGCGCTCGCCGCCGCACGCCCGGACGATCCCCATACCCTGCTGGTGCTGGCCGACCTCTATCGCGCCGACGATCGATACGGCGAGGCCGTGCAGACGCTCGACCAGCTGTTCACCCGCGTGGGGCCAGCCACCGCCGCCGAGTGGCGGCTGCACTATCTTCGCGGCGCGGCGCTGGAGCGCGAGGGGCGCTGGCCGGATGCGGAGACCGACCTGAAGCAGGCGCTCACCGCCAAGCCCGACGACCCGGAGGTGCTGAACTACCTCGGCTTCGCCTGGGCCGACCGGGGCGAGCACCTGGACCAGGCCCTGCGCCTGCTGGAGAAGGCCAACGCCATCGAACCGGACCAGGGAGCCTACATCGACTCGCTGGGCTGGGCGCACTACCGGCTCGGCCAGTACGGCGTGGCGGTGCGCGAGCTTGAGCGCGCGGTCAGCCTCGATCCCGCCGATCCCGACATCAACACCCACCTGGGCGACGCCTACTGGCGGGCCGGTCGCATGCTGGAGGCGCGCTACGCCTGGAAACAGGTGCTGACGCTGGAGCCGGACGCCTCGACCCGGGTGGCCATCGCCTCGCGGCTGGCCGGCGGCCTGCCTGCGGGCGGGAGCGCGGGGAGCGCGCCGCGTTGAGGCTCACGGCGCTCGCGCCGGCCAAGGTCAACCTCTTCCTCCACGTCGCTCCCCTCGCGTCCGACGGCTACCATCCGCTGGCGAGCCTGATGAGCTTCGCCGACGTGGGCGATCGGCTGACGCTGGAGACGCAGGTGGAGGCGACCTCGCCGGGTTTCCATCTGACGGGCCGCTTCGCCGCGGCCTTGTCGGGGGAGGATCCCGCCGGCAACCTGGCTTGGCGCGCGGCGCTGCGGCTGCTGGAGCAGGCCGGCGTGCGTCCCGATCCGTTCCGCCTGACGCTGGACAAGGCGCTGCCGGTCGCTGCGGGCCTCGGCGGCGGGTCGAGCGATGCGGGCGCGGCGCTGCGGCTGGTGCGGCAGGCGTTCGTACCGGACGCCGATGACGCCGCGCTGATCGCCGTCGCCGCCGAGCTAGGGTCGGACGGCCCGGCCTGCCTGTTCGCCAGGCCGGTAGTGGCGCAGGGTCGCGGCGAGCGACTCACGCCCGCGCCGGGCCTGGCGGGGTTGCGGGCGGGGCTGGTCAACCCGCTCGTGGCGTGCCCGACAGGGCCGGTCTACAGGGCCTACGATGCGGGCGCCCGGATGGGCGCGGCGGACTCGCCGGCGCTTCCTTCAGTCTTCGACGACGTGGCGCAGGTGATCGAGGCGCTCGCCGCCTGCCGCAACGACCTAGAGCCCCCGGCGCTTCGCGTCGCGCCGCAGATCGGCCCCGTGCTTCGCCGTCTTGAGAGGGAACCTGAGACGCGGCTCGCGCGCCTGTCCGGCTCGGGCGCGAGCTGCTTCGCCCTGTGCGCCTGCGCCGACGACGCGCGGGCGCTCGCGGCGCGACTGCATATCGAAAATCCGGGCTGGTGGGTGCGCGTCTGCAGCCTCGGCGCACCCATCGCCGATGATGCGACCACCTTCACGAACCCGTGAGCGTTGGAAACCTAAGAGGTTCGCTCGCGTAGCGTCAGGGGCGTGCGGGATTACGCGCCGGACAGACAGGAGACGCCCATGCCCCATTTCCGACTGCCGGCCGCCGCCACAGCCTTCGCTTTGATGGCCGGGCCCGTCCTGGCCCAGCCTGTGAGCCCCACCGGCGCCGGATCGATCACCCAGCCCTCGACGATCAACGGCAGCGCGGAATCGCCGTCCACCTCCCAGCCCGGCGCGCCCGCCCCCATCCTTGGCGGTCCGGCGCAGCCGTCCGCAACAAGCGCCTTCACGCCGATCCAGGCGACAGGCGGCAACATCATCGCCGAGCTGACGGCCTCGGGCGAGTTCACCAAGCTGCTGGCGGCGCTCAGCGCCACCAACCTGACGACCCTGATCTCGACCCACGCCAACCTGACGCTCTTCGCCCCGACCGACGCGGCCTTCGCGGTCCTGCCGCCGGGCGAACTCGACACGCTGATGAAGTCGCCGACCCAGCTGCAGGCCATCCTGACCTACCATCTGGTCGCCGCGACGATCAAAGAGGGCGATATCAAGGGTCACGCCGCCGGCCAGGTGCCCACCGCCGACAAGGCCAAGCCGGTCACGCTCGACGGATCGGGGCCGAGCCTGAAGGTCGACGACGCCACCGTGCTGCAGTCCGCGGTGGCGGCCTCCAACGGCGTGATCTATCCCATCGACAAGGTGCTGACGCCCCCTTCGCCCTGACCAGCTCACCGCTCCGGCGCTCGACGGTCCTCGCCTTGCCCCCGGTCCCGGCGGACCCTATGGTCCGCCGGCACCGTTGCCAGCCCAGCGCCCTTCTTCCATGAGTGAAGCTCTTTCCTTTCAGGACCTGATCCTGACGCTGCACCGCTATTGGGGCGCCCAGGGCTGCGCGATCCTGCAGCCCTATGACGTGGAGGTCGGCGCCGGCACGCTGAACCCCAACACGGTGCTACGCGCGCTGGGGCCGAAGCCTTGGGCTTGCGCCTATGTCCAACCCTCGCGCCGCCCGGCCGACGGCCGCTATGGCGAGAACCCCAACCGGCTGCATCAGCACCACCAGTATCAGGTGATCCTGAAGCCCAATCCGGACGATCTGCAGGACCTGTACCTGGGGTCGCTGCGGGCCATCGGGCTGGACCCTGCCGTGCACGATATACGCTTCGTGGAGGACGACTGGGAGAACCCCACCGTCGGCGCCTGGGGCCTGGGCTGGGAGGTCTGGTGCGACGGCATGGAGGTGACCCAGTACACCTACTTCCAGC